>NZ_JBCLYA010000048.1:0-222112 GCF_039650795.1 Salmonella sp. K21076 | reverse complement strand
TGGCGGCGGAGTATTGCCAACGCCGGACGCAAAGCAGACGGCACTGGTAAATGAGAAACGCCGGGCTGCGCTGAATATGCTTTATATCGACCCGCAGAACAGTAGCCAGATTATTGCTGAGCAGGTAATCCCGGAAACTGAGGGCGGGTGGTGGATTCGTGAAGTTGGCCTGTTTGATGAAACCGGTGCGCTGATCGCTGTGGGTAACTGCCCTGAGAGCTACAAGCCGCAGCTGACAGAAGGGAGCGGACGTACGCAGACCGTGCGCATGGTACTGATTACCAGCAGCACCGATAACATCACCCTGAAAATTGACCCTGCAGTAGTGCTGGCAACCCGTAAATATGTAGATGATAAGGCGCTGGAGCTGAAGGTATATGTAGACGACCTGATGGCAAAGCATCTTGCTGCGCCGGACCCGCATTCACAGTATGCGCAGAAGGACAGCCCGACACTCACAGGGATTCCAAAGGTACCGACGCCAGCGGCGGGTAACAGCACTAAACAGATTGCGAACACGGAATTTGTGGCATCGTCTATTGCGGCAATGGTGGATTCTGCGCCTGCAGCACTGGATACGCTGAACGAGCTGGCAGCGGCTCTGGGGAATGACCCGAATTTTGCCACAACGATGTTAAACGCTCTTGGTGGAAAGCAGCCGCTGGACAATACGCTGACGAATTTAAGCGGAAAAGATGTCGCCGGCCTTCTCGCATACTTCGGTTTAGGAGAAACGATAAATCGTGCCGCCGATGCGCTACAAAAATCACAGAACGGTGCAGACATTCCTGACAAGCCGCGGTTTGTACAAAATATCGGTTTAAAAGAAACCCTGAACCCGACAAAACGCGTGAGTATAGGCAATATCGGAACCGGCGTTTTTGACGGCAGCACACCGTGTATAAATATCGGTGACAGTGACAGTGGATTTATCGGCAGCGCGGATGGCGTACTGGATATTTACTGTAACGGTGCCAAAGTGGGTTATATCAATGGTAACGGATTACACATGCTCACTGATATTCATTTCGATAATGCGAGCATGACCACTAATGGTGACATTTTTAGTTCAGTGTGGGGGGATAACTGGCTGAGTATCTGGATTACTAATCAGCTAAATACCCGTGGAACGATTGACTGGATCAATAGTGAACTGGCAATTCGTGACAACAACATCAACACCCGCGCCACCATTGATTATGTTAACCAGACTTTCGCCCGTAAAAATACCGGCAGCATTCAGGACTGGGGCTGGATTCTGGACGACAGCACCGGATTTATAATGCAGTGGGGAACACTTGGTAACTCAAACGGAACCTACAATTTCCCGCGCGCTTTCCCTGTTGGTTGCTTTGCCGTTTTTGTAACCAATACCAACGCTCAGGGCACCCAGGTGGATAACGCATTCGGATACCCGGTGAGCAACAGTCAGTTTTTTGCCGCCACCAAGTCATCAGGAATGGCCAATCTGGTCAATAATTTTCCTGTAGCCTGGTTTGCGATTGGGAGATAAATATCAATGAGCGAATATTATTACAGCTTTAAAGAAAAAGGTTTTTTCTGGCAACCGGATACCGAATCCGATAATTACCCTGACGATTTAATTCCCCTGACAGATGAGTATTATCGCGAGCTGATGCAGGGCCAGGTGGACGGAAAATATATCGAGCACAGGAAAGGAGGCCCGGTACTGGTTGAGCATCGCGAATATACGCCTGAAGAGCTGGTTGCACAGGCTGAAGCCAGAAAAGCGGAACTTCTTGCTGAGGCAGAGTCAGTTATTGCGCCACTGGCGCGGGCGGTAAAACTGAAAATTGCCACAGATGAAGAGATTAAACGGCTGGAAGCATGGGAACTTTATAGCGTAATGGTAAACCGGGTGGATACAGCTAACCCAGACTGGCCGGAGAAACCAGCTCAGATATAAAAATATAGATATGTAGTAGAGACTGCTGCTATATGTTATATAGCAGCAATGGCTATTTTTTTTGATGGTTGAGTGTATAATTTTAGCACTGGTAAATGACGGTTTAGCTCCGGAGTTAGTTCCTGGGGAAAATTATGGATACTATTGGTTCATATTAATCAGGAAGAGGCTCCGCATATTTTTTGGTTTTTCTGTGTTCAGGGAGTGTATTGTATATATTTATTAGCAATGTTTTCTAGTATCAGTTGGAATTGCTGTGGAGTCGGCATAGCACACTCATTAAACAGTGGTGCAACTTCTGTCATAATGATCTTCTCCGCATAGATTTTAAAGGATGCCTGCTGATGTTGATTGATAAACATACGTGGATACTTACTGTTTGCTGATGAAATCAACGGAGTTATAAAAGGATTGGCCCCTGCGCCGCTTGGCGTAAAAACGTCATTTTTGGTTGTTCCGGGCAGACCTGCATTTTTCGCTGCTTCGCCAATTTCCTGAAGAAAAGGCGCTATGTTGATCCCTTTGCTGATGAGCAAATTACAACACTGATCTTTATTCTTGCTGTAAACTGCCGATAGTATAGCTTCACGGGTCTGGCTGGCGTATGCGGGGTCTTTACTCGCACTACCTCTAATATCTATATCATTGAGCGTTTGAAGCATAAAATCTTTAACGACTTTATTTGTCAACACTGCCCGGCCCTCAGATGCGCTTCCTCGGTGAAAGTGTGTTGCAGAAGACTCAGTGTTCTTATGCGAAATAAAACGTTCCGATAATTTTGACCTTAATTCGATGAAGTGATTTTTTACTGCGAGAATACTTTTTGCTAAAGAATTTTTCTCGGTTGATTTTTCTTTTAGTAGTGTGGTTTCCTGTTTTTGGATTCTAAAATTCTGGGGAGATAAAGTTATTTTTGTCACGGTAATGATCCTTTTATATGTACATAACTCATTTATATATAGATAGCAGGAATACTTTTATTTTTTATAGCAAATGCTATGTCCATCTGATTGATGAATTAGAAAAATTCGGCTGATTCAATTAATGCTACAAATAGTACTATTTTTATTTTCCAGAAACTTTCAAAAAAAGTCCTTTTCGCTCAGGAGGAGCCTTGCCGTTCTGGCATTGAAATGGAGTGTGAGCTGATCGTTGAGCGTACCAGCGCCGGGTTGGAAGTGGTGCGTTCAAAAGGTCGTATTGGTGGCAGGCGTCCAAAGCTCACCCCGGAACAATGGGAGCAGGCCGGACGGTTGCTTGCCGCCGGTGAAACTCGTCATCGTGTTGGATTGCTTTTTGATGTTAGCATTTCCACTCTTTACAAGAAATTCCCTGTAAATCAGTCGCGTTGAAAGTGGCGATATTGTACCAGCACTGACACATCGTGAAATACGTGCGCCGCACGCCTGGCAACCAGAACATAAGGTATCCCTGTCAACCGGAGAGACTGCCTTATGGCTCAGGATTACCACCACGGGGTGCGCGTTGTTGAAATCAACGAGGGCACCCGACCTATTACCACGGTGAGCACTGCCATCGTGGGCATGGTCTGCACCGGCGATGATGCTGATGCGTCCGTGTTCCCCATCAATAAGCCTGTCCTGCTGACTGATGTGCTCACCGCCAGCGGTAAAGCGGGGGAGTCCGGCACGCTGGCCCGCTCGCTGGACGCGATTGCAGATCAGGCAAAACCCGTGACTGTCGTTGTGCGTGTGGCGCAGGGCGAAACCGAAGCGGAAACCACCTCCAATATTATCGGCGGCGTAACTTCCGACGGTAAGAAAACGGGCATGAAAGCGCTACTGTCGGCGCAGTCGCAGCTCGGTGTCAAGCCGCGCATTCTTGGGGTGCCGGGACATGACACTCAGGCCGTTGCTACTGAACTGCTGGGCGTGGCGCAAAGCTTGCGCGGGTTTGCCTACCTTGCTGCTAATGGCTGCAAAACGGTGGAGGAAGCTATTGCCTATCGCGAGAATTTCAGTCAGCGCGAGGGAATGCTGATCTGGCCTGACTTCATCAACTTTGACACCGTGCTGAAAGCAGACGCGACGGCTTACGCCTCCGCCCGTGCGCTCGGCCTGCGTGCCAAAATCGACGAGCAGATCGGCTGGCATAAAACCCTGTCCAATGTGGGTGTGAACGGTGTCACCGGCATTTCCGCTGATGTGTTCTGGGATCTGCAGGACCCGGCAACCGATGCGGGACTGCTGAACAAAAATGACGTCACCACATTGATCCGCAAAGACGGCTTCCGCTTCTGGGGGTCCCGTTGTCTCAGTGACGATCCGCTGTTTGCCTTTGAGAACTACACCCGCACGGCGCAGGTGCTGGCTGACACTATGGCGGAGGCGCACATGTGGGCGGTGGATGGCGTGCTTAATCCGTCGCTGGCCCGCGACATTATTGAAGGACTACGCGCCAAGATGCGCAGTCTGGTCAACCAGGGATACCTGATTGGTGGTGACTGCTGGCTGGATGAGTCTGTTAACGATAAAGACACCCTTAAAGCCGGGAAACTGACCATCGATTATGACTACACGCCGGTGCCTCCGCTTGAAAACCTGATGCTGCGCCAGCGCATCACCGATCGTTACCTGGTCGATTTTGCCAGCCGTGTCGCTGCATAAGGGGGAATCATGGCTTTACCACGCAAGTTAAAACACCTGAACCTGTTCAACGACGGGAACAACTGGCAGGGGATCGTTGAGTCCCTGACCCTGCCGAAATTCACCCGCAAGTTTGAGAAGTATCGCGGCGGCGGTATGCCGGGCGCGGTGGACGTAGACATGGGGCTGGATGACGGCGCACTGGACACGGAATTTTCAATCGGCGGCACCGAACTGCTGTTATTCAAGCAGATGGGCAAGGCAACCGTTGACGGCATCCAGTTGCGTTTCACCGGTTCCATTCAGCGTGACGATACCGGCGAAGTGCAGGCCGTTGAGCTGGTTGTGCGCGGGCGTCATAAAGAGGTGGATTCCGGCGAGTGGAAAACCGGCGAGAGCAGCAGCACCAAAGTCAGCAGTACCAACAGCTACGCGAAGCTGACCATTAATGGTGAGGTGCTCTATGAGGTCGATCTGGTCAACATGGTAGAAATCGTTGGCGGCGTGGACCTGATGGAAGAACACCGTAATGCCCTCGGCCTCTGATTAACCTTAACGGCGCGGGCAGCCGCGCCAGTATTTCATTAACAGGAAACGAACATGAGCGACAAGCTGACTGAAAAGACCGTAAAACTGGATACCCCCATCATGCGCGGTAAAACTGAAATTACCGAAATTGTGCTGCGCAAGCCTCAGTCCGG
The DNA here is from genome assembly GCF_039650795.1 of Salmonella sp. K21076. NCBI lineage: Bacteria > Pseudomonadati > Pseudomonadota > Gammaproteobacteria > Enterobacterales > Enterobacteriaceae > Salmonella > Salmonella sp. K21076. Next base: position 216,878 of record NZ_JBCLYA010000048.1, on the reverse strand, counting down.
CGCGCTGCGTGGCACCCGTCTGCAGGCCATTATGGATATGGACGTGGGCGCGATGATGACTGTGATCCCGCGAATCTCTTCCCCGACGCTGACCGCGCAGGAAATGGCAGAGCTGGACCCCGCCGATCTGACAGCAATGGCTGTAGAGGTGGTGACTTTTTTGTTGCCGAAGTCGGTGCTTGCCGATTTGCCGACAACCTGACGGTTGATGATCTGGTGGCAGACATTGCCACCATCTTTCACTGGTCGCCGTCCATCACTGACGTTATGCCGCTGACTGATGTGCTGGAGTGGCGGCATAAGGCAATTCAGAGAAGCGGGGCCAGCGATGAGTGATAATAACCTGCGACTGCAGGTAGTTCTGGGGGCGGTGGATAAGTTAACCCGCCCATTTAAAAATGCACAGGCTGGCTCTAAGGAGCTGGCATCAGCTATTAGACAAACCCGCGATCAGATTAAAAAGCTGAGTGATGCTGGAGGTCAGCTTAAATCTTTCGATCAGCTAACTCAAAGTGTTAGCCGTACTGGTGCCGAACTGGATCAGGCGAGGCTACGCGCTCAAATGATGACGCGCGAAATGTCTTCTTTGGAATCCCCGACAAAAAAACAAACGCAGGCGCTTGAAGCTCAGTGGCGTGCTGTTTCACGTCTTGAACAAAAACAGCAACAGGAAACTCGCCAGATGGCGGCAGCCAGAGCTGAGCTTTATCGGCTGGGGTTATCTGCTGGGGGCGGAGCGCGTGAGACGGCACGGATTGCACGAGAAACTGAGCGGTATAACCGACAGTTGGCTGAGCAGGAGCGCAGGCTGCGTGAAGTTGGCGAGCGTCAGCGAAAGCTCAACGCCATCAAAGCCAAGGCTGAAAAGACCCGCGAGTTAAGGAACTCTCTGGCAGGTAATGGTGCAGGGGCGATGGCGGCTGGGGTAACTACTGGCATGACGTTGCTGGCTCCAGTAAAAGCCTATTCAGAATCAGAAAATGCAGCGAATCAACTCGCCGGTTCCATGATGGGGCCGGGCGGAAAGGTAGCGCCTGAATTTGAAAAAATTAACCGGCTTGCAGTTGCTTTGGGTGATAAGCTGCCGGGAACAACAGCCGACTTTCAGAACATGATGACTATGCTACGCCGTCAGGGTATGTCGGCGCAGGTCATCCTGGGAGGCTTGGGAGAGTCAGCAGCTTATCTTGGCGTGCAGTTACAGATGGCTCCCACTGCAGCAGCTGAGTTTGCGGCTAAGTTACAAGATGCTACTCAGACCTCCGAAAAAGACATGATGAATCTGATGGACGTGATCCAGAAAGGATTCTACGCGGGGGTAGATTCAGGAAATATGCTGCAGGGTTTCTCAAAAATCAGCAGCGCGATGAATATCATCAATAAGAAGGGGTTGGAAGCGGTCAAAACTTTCGCGCCTTTGTTGGTTATGGCTGATCAGGGGAGTATGGCTGGTGAGTCTGCCGGTAATGCATACCGAAAGATTTTTCAGGCCGCTCTGGATGCTGACAATATTAAGGCGGTTAACGATGACCTGAAAGAAAAGGGCGCGGGTATTAAATTCAACTTCTCTGACGGGAAGGGTGGGTTTGGTGGTCTGGAAAATATGTATGCCCAGCTGGAGAAACTTAAAAAATTAAATCCAGAAACCCAAATGGCAACCATGAAAGATTTGTTTGGCAATGATGCGGAAACGCTACAAGCGCTGAACATTATGCTATCTAAAGGGATTGAAGGATATAGAGAAACTGCAGCAAAGCTTGAAAATCAGGCATCGCTTAGGGAGCGTGTTGATGCATCGCTGAACACCCTGGGGAATAAATGGGAGGCTGCTACCGGGACATTCACTAATGCGATGGCGAGTATTGGTGAAACCGTAGCACCTGCATTAAAGAACCTCGCCGATTGGCTGGGGGAGTTAGCCTCTCGTTTGGACGGTTTTGTTAAACGCCATCCCTCGCTTACGTCTGCCTTATTCAAGATGGCTGCAGGATTTGCCGTTGCTGCAACGGCTGTAGGGGCTATCTCTTTGGCGCTGGCATCAATCCTTGGTCCGATGGCAATCATCAGAGTGAGCGCGGGCATGTTGGGCCTGAAGTTTGCGTCGGTGGGTGGCTTGGTTCGTGCTGCGCTGGGAGGGCTCGGGAAATCAGTTTTATGGCTGGGCCGATTGATGTTTGCAAACCCTATACTGGCTGTCATAGGGCTGATCGCCGCTGGTGCTATTTATATCTGGCAGAACTGGGACACGCTTGGGCCAAAGTTCAAGGCCATGTGGGATGCCGTATGTAATGCCACAGGTACGGCATGGGATTGGATTAAAGAAAAGGCCAGCGCCGCGTGGGAGGGGATTAAGTCACTGTTCTTTAATTATACCTTGCCGGGATTAATAGCTAAAAATTGGGATGCAATAAAATCTGGCGTTTCTGAGGCGTGGGCCAATATCAGACAATCTATCAGTGATAAATGGAATGCGATCCTGGCTGATGTTTCCGCGCTTCCTGCGAAGTTTCAGGACACGGGCAGCGCCATTATTGACAGCATTCTCGATGGAATTAATGCCAAATGGGAGACACTCAAAAGCAAGCTTTCCTCAGTCACCGATTATCTGCCTGACTGGATGACTGAAAATAATAAAACACAAGACAAAGCACAGGTGCAGGTGGTTGGTGGCGCAGCGGCTGCTGCTGTTCCGTTTGCCGGGATGTATGACAGCGGTGGGATTATTCCGCGCGGTCAGTTCGGTATTGTTGGGGAGAACGGCCCTGAAATTGTGAACGGCCCCGCAAAAGTGACCAGTAGGCGGCGCACTGCCGCGTTGGCTTCCATCGTTGCAGGTGTCATGGGCGTAGCGGCAGCGCCTGCAGAGGCTGCTCCACTACATCCTTACAGTCTGCCTACTGCGGCATATAAACAAAGCCAGCCTGCGAAATCTGCCAGCGCGCCGCCAGTGATGCACTTTGAAACTCACGCGCCGATCACTATCTATGCTCAGCCAGGGCAGAGTGCGCAGGATATTGCCCGTGAAGTTGCCCGACAGCTTGACGAACGCGAGCGCAAGACCAGGGCTAAAGCACGCAGTAATTTCAGTGATCAAGGGGGATATGAATAATGATGATGGTACTGGGGTTATATGTCTTCATGCTGCGTACAGTGCCATATCAGGAGCTGCAGTATCAGCGAAGCTGGCGACACGCCGCCAACAGTCGGGTGAACCGGCGACCATCAACGCAGTTTCTTGGCCCGGATAATGACCCGCTGACGTTATCTGGCGTACTGCTGCCGGAAGTCACCGGCGGCAGGCTGTCATTGCTGGCACTTGAGCAAATGGCAGAGCTTGGCAAAGCATGGCCCCTGATTGAGGGAAGTGGGACCATTTACGGCATGTTTGTGATCGAGAGCCTGAGTCAGACAAAAACAGAGTTTTTTGAAAGCGGAATGTCTCGCCGTATTGAGTTTACGCTGACCCTGAAAAGGGTTGATGAGTCGCTGTCTGATATGTTCGGCAGTCTCAGCGATCAGCTCAGTAACCTGCAGGACTCTGCAACGTCTGCGATAGGTAATATTAAAAATACGGTTGGAGGGTTGCTGCAGTGAATTTTAGCTCTGATCTTTTTGGCCTGAACAGCAGAAGCCCGGCTTTCAGTATCACTATTGAAGGTAAGGACGTGACCACCGCGCTGGATGCGCGCCTGATGAGTCTGACGCTGACCGATAACCGGGGTTTTGAGGCTGACCAGCTTGATCTGGAGCTGGACGACGCCGACGGGCAGATCGTTCTGCCGCGACGTGGTGCCGTTATTCAACTGGCGCTGGGGTGGAAGGGCCAGCCGCTTTTCCCAAAAGGGGCATTTACGGTAGATGAGATTGAGCACAGCGGTGCTCCTGATCGTCTGACTATCCGTGCCCGTAGCGCTGATTTCCGTGAAACCCTCAATACCCGGCGCGAAAAATCATGGCATCAGACAACGGTGGGGGAGGTGGTAAAGGAAATCGCCGCCCGGCATAACCTCAAAGTGGCGCTGGGTAAAGACCTGACGGATAAGGTGCTGGATCATATGGACCAGACCAATGAAAGCGATGCAAGTTTTCTGATGAAACTGGCGAGACAGTATGGGGCGATTGCTTCCGTTAAGGACGGGAACCTGCTGTTTATCCGGCAGGGACAGGGAAGAACGGCGAGCGGCAAGCCGCTGCCGGTTATCACTATCACGCGCAAAGCCGGTGACGGTCATCGTTTTACCTTGGCTGATCGTGGCGCGTATACGGGCGTTATTGCCAGTTGGCTGCATACACGTGAACCAAAGAAGAAAGAAACAACGCAGGTAAAGCGCCGTCACAAGAAAGTCGCCACACCCAAAGAGCCGGAAGCAAAACAGGGTGATTATCTGGTGGGAACGGATGAAAACGTGCTGGTTCTTAATCGTACCTACGCCAACCGCGGCAACGCTGAGCGTGCGGCAAAAATGCAATGGGAGCGCCTGCAACGTGGTGTTGCGTCTTTCTCCCTGCAGCTCGCAGAGGGGCGGGCAGATCTCTACACCGAAATGCCAGTAAAGGTGAGCGGTTTTAAGCAGCCTATCGACGATGCCGAATGGACCATTACAACGTTGACGCATACGGTCAGCCCGGATAATGGTTTTACTACCAGTCTGGAGCTAGAAGTAAAGATTGATGATTTAGAAATAGAATAAATAAGTTCTCAATAATAATTTCTTGTGTATCATTATTGAGAACTTAATGGCGGCGGAGAAACTCAAAATGATGAATTGTCCAAAGTGTGGACACTCAGCGCACACTAGGAGCAGCTTTCAGGTTACGGACAGCACAAAAGAGCGTTACTGCCAGTGCCAGAACATTAACTGTGGTAGCACCTTTGTCACCCATGAAACGGTAGTGCGCTTTATAGTTACGCCAGCATTGGTAAATAACGCTCCTCCACATCCAACAGTGAGTGGGCAAGGGCACATGAATTTTTAAGGTAAGTTGATGGCATTCTTACTCAAAAAGACAAGGGAGGAATGCCGCAAGAAACCAAAGAAAATCATGGGTTTCATTAAACTTCATTATTGAAGAGGTTTAATAAAGCTGGTTCTATAGGTGCGCGCCTGCTCGTCTTTCATTGTGCCAGCTTTTCTACACTCATCCCCTCCAGCATTGATTTCAAAGCCCTGATCGCTAGTGACATTAAGAAGTGTAATTCTCTTGATCGTGCCAGGTTTCCACTTGTTCATATAATAATCATTACAGATGCCTTGGAACATCGATTCAGCTGCATCTACCAGCAAAAGTCGTTTGTTATATCTGATAGTCAGCCCACCATCTTCTAGGCTGTGCGTCCTGGTATCGTAAACAGCAATCAGGTTTTGGATAGAAGATGGGATTTTGTCAGCAGATGCGCTGAAGCTGGTGATGAGCAATAAGGCTATTAGAGGTTTATTCATATCTGTAGTCCTTTAATCGATAAATGCTTGCCGCCATTTTGTCGCCACTACCAAAGAAAAAGGGGCTACGTTTTCACGTAACCCATTGTTTTATTTGGTGGAGCTGGCGGGAGTTGAACCCGCGTCCGAAATTCCTGCATACCCTGTCCTCTATCCTGAAGAGCTGCAGATATTCGGTGTAGTGATCGCATTCGTACACAAAACCCGGAGTAAAGACTGATGTTCGCCCTGGCTGACGTCAACAGCTTCTACGCGAGCTGTGAAAAAGTATTTCGTCCCGATTTACGTAATACACCTGTTGTGGTGCTCAGTAACAACGATGGATGTGTTATCGCGCGTTCAAAAGAAGCGAAGCAACTGGGCATTAAAATGGGGGTTCCGTGGTTTCAACTGAAAACAACCGAATTTCCTGTACCTGTCGTTGCGTTCTCGAGTAACTACGAACTCTACGCGTCGATGTCGAACCGTGTTATGGCGCATCTCGAAGAACTGGCACCTCGCGTTGAGCAGTATTCTATCGACGAAATGTTTCTTGATGTGCGCAATATTGACAGTTGTATCGATTTTGAAGACTTCGGCCGGCAGTTGCGCGAGCATGTACATTCAGGAACCGGACTGACCATCGGAGTTGGGATGGGACCGACCAAGACACTGGCAAAAAGCGCACAATGGGCGTCTAAGGAATGGCGGCAGTTTGAGGGCGTGCTTGCTCTGACTTCAGGCAATCCAAAGCGAACGGAGAAACTATTGTCACTGCAGCCAGTAGACGAAATCTGGGGGGTTGGTCGCCGGATCTCGAAGAAACTGCACACAATGGGGATAACAACTGCACTGCAGCTGGCGCGCGCGAACCCAACATTTATCAGGAAAAATTTCAGTGTTGTTCTCGAGAGAACTGTCCGTGAACTGAACGGGGAAAGCTGTATTTCACTGGAGGAGGCTCCGCCACCCAAGCAGCAGATTGTCTGCAGCCGATCCTTTGGGGAGCGCGTCACAACATATGAAGCCATGCGCCAGGCAGTCTGTCAGTATGCTGAGCGTGCAGCTGAAAAGCTGCGCGGCGAGCGGCAATTCTGCAGACATGTTGCTGTATTTGTGAAGACGTCACCGTTCGCTGTGAACGAACCGTATTACGGGAATGTGGCCAGTGAGAAACTGACGACTCCCACGCAGGATACCAGGGACATCATAGCCGCAGCGGTGAAAGCACTGGATCGGATCTGGGTGAAAGGGCATAGATATGCAAAAGCGGGTTGCATGCTCAATGATTTCACACCAACCGGGATTTCTCAGTTAAATCTTTTTGATGAAGTGCAGCCGCACGAACGAAGTGAGCAGTTGATGAAAGTTCTCGACAGTATCAACCATTCAGGTATGGGAAAAGTGTGGTTTGCCGGAAGAGGGATAGCCCCTGAGTGGCAGATGAAAAGAGAGCTACTCTCTCCAGCTTATACCACTCGCTGGGCTGAATTACCTGTTGCACGATTGCGCTGAATCAGCTCATTGAGACTCAGTGAAAAAGGCTGAATTTCATGGTTGAAAATCAATACATTGCCATCTGAAGAACTGCTATCGTAGTGCCAATAACCATTCTTTTAATGTGCATGTTAACAAAAGAGGTTTAAATGAGAATAAACGTACTATTACTAACCAGTCTGTTAGTAGCTGGACCGGCACTGGCAGGAGAAGCTCACGTTTGTAAATCACAGACGGTAGCGAACTCTGCAGCGAATGCCGAGTTGACGGATAACACGGTATTTAAATGCGGCGAAAGCATTTCCGGAACTATCCCGTCACTTGCCCGGGAGGGATGGAAAATTGTGCAACAGACAGATCAGGCAGATGTCACCGATCCATCAAAAACATACGCACAATTGATCATCCAGAAGGATTAATGCTGTCGTTGATAATTCATCACACTTTCGTGCACGCTCCCTGACGGGAATACCCCCGTCAGGGTAAGATTTTACGCGGGTCCGGAGACCCGCTCAGTTTTAACACTCGATCTTAAATTCTTCGTTGCTGGCCGTGATATACAGCGGTTTCCTCTCGTTCAGAATGCGGTTAATCATGCTTTTCGTCAGATTTATCGTCTCACCAAAATCATCACCCCCTACTTCTGCCCGGGCGGTATCCCACCAGGCCTCATCCTTTTCTGGATGGCATCCCTTCGCATAAGCCACTTTTCGGCCACGCGGAGTGAGCTCACCGGTTTCAGACATAATATAAACGCCATGATCCTTGACCAGTACCACGCCACAGTGGTTTTTACGTGCCTCAAGCAGTACCGGTTTTAAGTCTTTTGCACTGAATTTCAGCATGATGTTTCTCCTGTAAAAAAAGGGGAGAAACATCCCCACCGGGAGAGTTTCTCCCCGGTGGGTTTACCGTTGATTTATGCAGCCAGTCGTGGCTGCTGTGGTACCGGTTGATCAATCACCGGCTGCTCAAACTGCTCACGTACCCAGCTGATGGCCTGGCTCATCGCCTCACCATAATCGCTGCTGGTCATCCTGTTGATGTTATCCACCTCACTGTCCCAGGTGAACGACTCCAGCAAAATGCCGTTTTTATAGTAAACATTCACCACAAAGCAGACTGGAGTAAAAAGCCCGTCCGCGACTTTGTCGACCCAGGACACGATGTATTCCGGATTGAACTCCAGAATGTCTATCTCATCGATATCCTGCGGCCCCACAAATAAACGCAGTGAACCGTACTCCCCGCGGAATTCGCGCAGCTGCCTGGGCTCTGTCGTGCAGTTCGCCACAAAGCATTTCAGTTTCTGATAGCAATGCTGAGTAATGTCCTGCAACTGCTGCGCCAGCCAGCTCTCAAAACGGTGCCAGTATCGTACCGTTTTGCTGAATATCACCTGTGGAATACGCCGGTGTGCCGGTAAATCCTGCTGGCCGGTCACCCGCAGGTACGTTTCTTCGTCCGCCTCCGTCAGCGCCGCAGGGTTTCCCTTCAGCAGCAGGTCGCACTGACCACTGCTGTGAGGGTGAACCCGGGGAAGCCAGTCAGGTTGTTCTGCCTCCTTCAACAGCATATCCAGTCCGGCTATCCACAGCGTCAGTACCTGCCGGCAGCGCGCCAGCGTGGTTTCATCACTGTCCAGACCGGACAGCATGACATCCATCACCGCCATCAGTTTTTCCCGGTCAAACTGTATCCGGGTATTCACGTAGTCGGAACGGCTGCCGCGAAGCTGCCAGGTAATATCCTCTTCGGTTACGTCCAGACACAGCCGCTCTGAGAAATGCTGGCTGATATATTCGTCAATAATGCTCACGGGAAAATCCTCTCTGGTTTATTAAAGGGATTTTCCCCCTCAGGGGAAAATCCCCTGAGGGTATAGTGGTTAATCAGGCGGCCAGTTTCAGTGCCGGCCGGGTTAAAGGTATCTCAACCAGCGACGTCCGTTCCTGGCGTAGCCAGTCCAGGGCCTCGCTGACAACATTCTGCCAGTCGCTGACATGGGGATGTTCCACATCAATCACGTCGGCGTCTCGCCTGAAGACGTTCAGCTCCGAATCGTTGCGGTATATTACCCGCACTTCAAAGCGAACCGGCGTCAGATTACCGGCCATAATTTCCTCCAGATAATCTTCCAGCGATGCGTCGTCATACGCGTAGAGATACTGACATTCATCAATATCCCGTCCGGACATATGCAGCTCAATACGTCCGAAAGCCAGGTTAAAGCACCGTATTTTCCTGGGCTCCACGTGCAGCCGGCGATAAAGACGCCCGAGTTGCACCAGACAACGATCTTCCACCTGATAAAGTTCACGGGCTATCCACGCCATAAAACGCGTCCAGTAAGGCATCGTCGCTGCAAGCTGTTCCCGGGGGAACTGCTCTCCGGACATCAGGTGACACTGGGCGGTCAGGCGTAAGAATGCATCATCCGGCAGCGCCAGCAGTGCCTGTGGGTCCCCCGGCAGCAGACGATCAACTCGTCCACTGCACTCCGTAATCGTCCGGGGCAGTATCGACATATCCTCAGACACTGTTGCCAGCGCGTCGAGACCACGAATCCATAGTGTCAGAATACGCTCTGCCTGACGGCATCTTTCCCGGAGCTCCGGATTAAGCGCCACGTCATCCAGCATAAACTGCATCACGGACAATAACCGGTCACGGTTCAGTACCATATCGGTATTGACGTAATCCGACTCCCGATCGTCCACCTGGTAAAAAACCTCCTCAGCGTTCACACTGAGGCCCAGTGCTTTACTGAGCTGCCGTTGAATATAGAAACTGGCCAGCATAAGTGACTCCTGTTCAGAACAGGAATTCTCCCCACAGGGAGAACCCTGTCGGGATGAAGATAAATACGCAACTAGGCCGCTTTACGCGTCCGATCTGCCTGCCACCGGTGATGCCAACGACCCAGTACAAACATTGGTGTTGCCATCTCCCGTTTAATCTCCACGGTCAGGCTGTTGCCGGTAGCCACAATGGCCGGAATACCCATCAGGGATAGCTGGATGTAACACATCATCGAGGCCACCGGGTCAATATCGACACAGTACGCTACCATCTGTTTCTGCGGATTAAATCCCGCCTCCAGCATGGCTTCTGCCAGCGCAACGACCATACTTCCGGCACCACTGGCAGGATCGCTGACAGTAATAAAGTCTCGTTCCCCGCTGGAAAGTTCAGGTATACGGTCACTGAGTGTCATTCGCGCCATCGCGTACGAAACGCTGTAAGGCGTGAAATACTGTGCGTTATGAAAATTTCCCAGTCCGGATATCATATAAATTCGCCCCAGGAAATCTGTTGGACTGAATTCCAGCCCCATAACAACTTCTGACAGTAAACGGGCCATGTTGTTTGCATCTTCAGCTGAATAGTGGGATACCCGCCTCATGTAGTCCGCTTCAAAATCAGGATCCCGATGTACAGCGTTGTACAGTGAACAGGCCGCCATATGGACGAAATCACTGAATACCTGCCAGCGGCTTTCATGAGGTGCAATACCGTTAAAGATACTGACAAAACGATGTATATGCGGGTTCTCCTTTCCCCTGCGGGCAGCCCAGGGCAGCGCCACAACATTGTCATTACCATCCGGGTCATCAGGCCCGTCATCATTCGCCGCACTCTTACCTTCCGACACCGCCGGTGCCAGGAGCAAAGGTAAACTTTCGACCTGCACCGCTTCCGCTTTCCTGTCCGGTATACCGGATGGCACAGGCACGCGGTAACAGGTCAGCAGTTCGGGACGAATTTCAGACAAAGTCAGTATTTCACTGTCTGGTCCTGCTTCGTTGATAAACAGCGACCGCTGAGGCTGGTCGTAGCGTTCCCACTGGTAAATGCGGGCCAGTGCATTAATCGCCATCAGTGGAGTGATCCCACATTCAATATGCCGCTCAACCACACTGCGACATCCCAGCGTGGTGTCATCGAGAGAAAAACCGTAATGCGTTTCAAGAATCAATGAGGCCATCTTCTGCCACATCTCCACTGTCGTCATCGAGGGTCTTCGCTCTTTCAGCCACATCATCGCCTTTCGCGCTGCTTCCGCAGCCCGAAAGAGACGCCACGGGTCCCCCTGTAAATATGTCACCCAGGGTGCCACATCCAGCCTGGATAGCATCGCTCCCGGTAATCCCAGAGCAGCCGAGAGAAATGCGGCGCCCAGTTCTGCAACCAGGGCCTCATGAACCTCATCGGTACGTGTATCCACTGTTAATCCGAAGCGATGTAAGCGCTGCGGATGTCCGGTAGCCTGAACCAGCAGATTCAGTATGTCCTGCCAGTATGTCTCCTCTCCGACATACGATGCCACGGGTGGAAGCTCAATCCGGTCATGCAATGCCCGGTATACCGGCAAAACGTTGTCCCTGTGGATCACGGGAACCCCACTGTTCTGAAGCAGGTCGCGGATCACATTCAGTGACGGCTGAGGTCGTGGAGGCAGTGGCCACCCCGGTTGCAGCGTATCCGGCAGACCATCACACTGTTCAGGGTTAATTACCTTGAAAAGCGATAACGAAGGCCGGTAGCGGACCAGGGTGACTGGCTTTTCACCGGATCTGACCTGACCGCCCAGTTGGCGGAGGTCATCTCCGGTCAGCCACCTTCCTGAACGAAGCGAACGCTGCTGCATGGCCTGCCACAATAACAGTACGTTAATACCGGTAAACGGCACGCCCGTAAGCGCGTGTTCCGGTAACCCGGGAATTGTGCCCCGCCACGGTACCTGGCCTGCAGCCAGGCTACTGATAAGTCGGCCGGAGATAAACCGGCTGATATCATCCGGATGTAACGATGTGTTCATATGCTCTCCTGAAAAAAAGGGAGAGCGCCCCCACAGGGAGTCACTCTCCCTACGGGATAAGGTTCAGTAACGCAGGATGCGTACGTGATTACGGTACCAGCCGACCAACAAATCCGAGGATACGGCCAGGCAACGTCGCCAGCTCCTGTCCGATCAGCAAAAACTGCTCAGGATGAAAGTGACCGTATAACAACACTGATGTCACCACGCCCGTTAAGGTCATCCCCAACAGCAGACGGTTACGCCGCCGCCGGAACTGCGCCTCTTTTTGCTGTACCTGCAGATGCAGGTACAGCCCCAGCGTCTGCAGCTCGGCAAAGCGGGCAAATTCTTCCCGCCTTAAGGCCTCGCATGCCTCGTCATAGCGCAGCAGCTCCGTCGGATGGTTCTTCTTCAGAAAGCTGCGATAACCGCCATCCCTCATCGTGTGATAATGTCGGTCAAATTCCGCCTGTAACCACTGGTTGAAACGGTTACGGGTTCTTCGAAAAACTTCCGGTTCTGCTACTGTGGATGCAGGGGTTTCGTTAGTGGTCATTACGCTCATACAGACTCCTTTTGAGTAAAAAGATCTGACGGCGTCCCCCTCACGGGTTTCCCCGTCAGGGTAGGTGGTAAAACTGATTAACGATCGAAAGTGAGTGTCACCTGACCGTCTGAATATTCACGTTTAATACATACGTTCTGCCACAATGGGGCATGGAGGTCACCATCAGGCGGGAGACAGAAATAGCCAAACTCCACTATTCCCTGCCCCGAAGGTGCCTGACTGAGTGCCTGAAAACCGTGGTATATCAACCGCTGCAGCCGTTCGTTTTCACAGTCCGGAGCCTGGGGGTATTTTACCAGTTGTTCCCAGACCGGCTCCTCGATAGCGACGGCCGGCGGCGTGCTGCTCAGCAGCGCCATTATATCCATCATGCGGCCTCATCATTAACCGGGGCTGTTGTCACTACGTCAGTAACCAGCACTGACACTGGAGCATTTCGCCGGTTCTGCCGCCGGTGCCGGCTGCCAAGAAACCGCAGCAACATCTGCTCAGCCACCATCACGGATTCCCTGTCGTCTACAAATTGTCTCTCGCTGTAATACGGCTCCGCAGCCTCTTCACCGAAGTAAAGCAGCTCCACGCCGGGTTTCAGCGCATCCCTGAGCCGGAGAACAACGGCCCGACCGCAGAACTGACCATCATCGGCCAGCTGCCAGCGACCGGTATACACCGTTCGGGGGCGCCAGTCGGAGGCCTGCAGTCTGGCCTGTCTTCGACGATATAACACCGAAATACCGTGATACACCGTCAGCCCGGTCCAGCGCATGACGCGCCAGAGATGGTGCAACAAAAATACAAACAAGCGGGTGGTTAACATCATTGTGAATCTCCTTCTTCTCAGAACAGACGCAGCACCAGTAACAACATTGCCAGCATGAGGGTTCCCGCCAGCTTCAGCAGGAGCATCAGGCCAATAAGCTTTATCAGTGCTGCGCGGTCGCGGGAATAACACTCCTCATGCACCAGATGGCGCACGCGGTTTTCCTGCTCCGGAGTCAGTGTGTTGCCGGTTTTTTCACAAACCGACGGAAGGTGAATGTGAGACATAGGATCCCTGTAGAAATAAAGGAACCTGCCCCTGACGGGGCTGGGCCCCGGGGTGTGAAACAAAACAATACGACCCCGTCAACAACGACGGAAAATATGAATAATAGAATTATCAACCCATATCAGGCCTCCTGCGTAAAATGCGGGAGCCCTTGCGGGCATCCCCGCAAGGGTAAAAAAGTTGATACTATGGCATTCCCCGTCTTTCAACCGCCAGCTGTTCCCTTATCGGGTTGCCACTGACAGACGAAAAACAGGAATGGTTAGCCGGTAATGTTCCGGGGAGCACCACAAAACAACGGCAGCGCTCAGCCAGCCGCCCCAGACAGGCCTGTAGTACAGACCTCAAAAAGTTAAAAACAATCTCATGCTAAGCAGGATCATACAGCCAGCCATCCGCTTCTGCAGCGCATATAGCCCGGTCTGCCCGGGCTTCATTGCGCCCCAGAAGAACAGCCTGTGTCCAAACGGGTTCACACAACATTCTCCCCATATGTTCAATCGAGCCAGTCAGTTCATGTCCGGCTGTTGTCAGAACGTCAATATCTTCTGATTCAAGCCTTTCCATAAATTCTCCGAAAGCCATACCACAGTTAAATACCGCACATTCAAACTCCGGTTCCTCCTGCCTGTCATCATAAAGCGGATATAAACCGGCGTTCAGAGAAGCCTGGATACTCAGCAAATCGCCCTCAATCAGCGAAAGCCAGATCAAAACGTCAGTGCGGTTTTTCAGTTGATAAACGTTCATAAATCCTCCTGTCAGAACAGCAACAGAGGGATTTACCCCCTACGGGGAAAAATCCCCTGTTGGGTGGTAACGTTAATGCAGTGGAAATTCGTTTTCTAATCGGTCAGTTCCCAGGCATAGCGAAGATGTGCAAGTTCAAGTGCCTGGGAGTACGCGGTATTCATGGCACAGTGAAATGAATCAAACTTGCCACAATCCACCACCTGTTCATAGCGTGGATTCATCCAGCCGGAACGTTTGTTGACGACTGCGTGAAAATGGTCGTTATCATCCAGCCAGACCTCTGCCTGAAAACGCAGATAACCGGTGTGATTGGCGATCCATTCACTTTTGCCGTGACGTATACGTGGAAGTGCCTTACGCAGAATACTGACCAGAGAAGTCAGAAAGATGTTCATAGTTTTCTCCAGAAGTAAAACGGAGAAAACCATCACCGTATCGGGGAGGCTTTCCCCGATGGGCAGGATGTAAGATTTGTGGTTTAAACGTCTCAAAGCGAGCGATACGAACGAGCGCTCCTTCAAAGAAGACACTGGACCAAAATGATCAACAGTCTGTACCCGGAATACCGGTATAAAACCTGCCACAGTGGGAAGATTTCCCACCGGAAATGCTGAAAGACGAGTATCGAAGTGTGAATGTTGAGGATATCTTCATCGCAAAAAATGCGACAGCCATTTCCAAAGATTAAAGGGCTGTACCACCCGAAGGCGTCACCTCTCAGGCTACGGTGACATTGGTGTGCAATCACCCGAAGGCGTTCCTCTCAGATTGCCGGAACATTGGTTATGTGATCACCCAAAGGCGTTCCTCTCAGATCACTGGAACATTGGTGGTTGCCTAAGGCAACGTTTTAAGCGCTATCATATTAACCAGAGCGAGAATGAAAATTCAAGACCGTAACTGAAGTTTTTTAACGTGCTAAAGACAGGTACATGAGAAGTCTGCACGAGATAAAGCTGGAAATTTCAGGTACTAAAAAACACTCCACTGAAAGTCAATCTTTCATACTGACGCAAATAATCACTTTCTGTGTATCTGCTTTTATGAATTAATGTAAACCCTCATTAGAATCAGCAAATCCCTAAAAAACATTCCCTGCCTCATCGACTGAACATGAGTTACTCATCTTCAGTACCATCTCTGAAATAAACCTGTTTTACATATCTCCCTCTTCCGTCTCCATGACCTAAATCCATTGACACCTGAGCATATATTTCCTTACCAGAAAAACCATTCTTCTCATAATATTCCCGAGCTTCCTGTGAAAAATGATAACGCATACTGTGAGGTGCTTTTTCACCTGTCAGACCCGCACGTCTGACATGATAACGGTAGGTATCAATCGCCTTACGAATATCAGGACGATCAATCAATTTACCGTTATTTTCCTTCATTACTTTTTCAGCATAATTTATTGCATGCCTTAAAGCGTCCTTATCAACAATCAGCGTATTTCGTCCTCTTCCTCCTTTCGTACCAAAAATTACACGAACTGAATGTTCCCCTGACTCAAGAGCACGTTTCCATGTCATCACGGATTTACAGGACTCCACTGCCTCTTTAGTTCTTAAACCCAGCGTATAAGAAAGTAACATTGTTGCTGCAACCCCCCGGTTGCTTTTCTCAACCTCCTTAAATGCCTTTTGAAATTCTTCCGGGCTTAACGGTAATTTTGTTCCCGACCTGCTACTTTTTTCTAATCCAAGAGCCTTATTACTCAGGAGCGGATTATTCGGGTCTGCCAGCTTATAACGTCCCGCCTTATTCAAAACGCCACGAATAGCAGCCCGCTCATTCTGAATTGTCCGCACGGAAATCCCCTGTGATTTTCTGAACTGGAGATATCCGGTGACATGACGTGTTTTAATACTGTCGGTATGACGTAGCTTAATACCGTTATCACGAAGGTAGTTCAGAAAGTATTTCGCGATACGCATGCTGTCTGCAGCCGTCGCGTATGCCCTGCCGGCATCCCGGGCTAAGGTCACAAAATCGCGACGGAATTTCTCCACTTTTGAACGAGCTGTTTTCCCTGCCATATTGCCCCCTGTATGACACTGGTGAAAAAAGACACACTAATCCCTCAGCGCATCCCATCAGTCAGAACACTTGTCGATAGTTCTCACTCATGAAATGAACTGTCATAACCAGCTGGAAATATTAGTTTTTCGTCATCACAGACGTTCCCTGCGTGTCGGTGCGTTCGTCTTCCTGACTCGTCTGATATTGTGTAGCAGGGTAGCGCTATGTTGAGTTTTTGCAGGAGTTCAACCAGTACGCAGTACGGCGAATTTAACTCCCCGTCAGTAATTACTGACGCCTCAATATCATGACGATAAAACCTCCATTAATCATTACGTTAAGCTTCACAGATGAAACCTTAACAACGGGTTAAACACGGGCCCTGAGCGGCCGTCCGTGGAAAACGGACGCGACGGGCGTTGTAGAAAACGTTTTTTCAGCGCATTCCTCAAACTGGTTTCACGAACGAATGCACTTTTTAAACTGTTCGGAAGATCAGGAAATACGTGCTGAAGATGTTTTACGCCTTGCGGCGTCACTTGGTTCTCGTTTTACTCGAACGCAAGTGACGCCGCGTATACTCAAACTGTCCAATGCATCGTCCGGAAGATGCCCCAAATGTTGCGACGTTCGTCGCGCCAAATGGCTGGCATACCCGTACATGCAAAGGTTGTCTGAGCACGGAGGCTTAAGAAGTGAGTACTAAAAGATACGGTATAAAACCGTAGAAAGAAGAAGCGATCGTCCACTGTTCGTGAAGACAGGTCAAAAATCTGATACCGAAAAACGGTACTTACATGTAGTAAAAATATCTTCGTCGCAGAAGTACACGACAGCCGTTTCCAAAGATTAAAGGGCTGTACCACCCGAAGGCGCCACCTCTCAGGCTACGGTGACATTGGTATGCAATCACCCGAAGGCGCCCCTCTCAGATCACCGGGGCATTGGTGGGTGCAGCTAATGCACCATTACAACGTTCGTATAGTAGATCATTGATGCCACGTTGATCAATACAACTCCCCCCTGCTTAAAAGGCTAAATATCATATTCCGCTTCATCAAAGGCAAGCCTGCGGGTTACGACGCCAATATTAATTTAACGCATATATCTGAAGAAGACTTCTTTGATAGTCTGATCGTATCGCTTCAGTCGTTGACAGGATGGTAGTGTTGGAAATCTTTTTTTAACCCACTGAAAAATATCTTCTGATTATTTTTCACACACAAATCTCTATGGTCCGTTCCATACAGATCCGGTTTTGTATGGGTAAAAAAGGTTAATTATGAAAGTAACATGGACTGTCACTCCTGTGGGGTATCAGCACATCGCAAAACGCTGTCCGTCATGCAATGTAAAAAGAGACTTCACGCCGTCAGGTGCATTCAGGATTAATTCACAAAAGAAAATACTGGACGTATGGAGTATCTATAAATGTACTCACTGCGATTACACCTGGAATATAGCGCTGTATTCCCGCCTTCCTGTAAGCAAAATAAATCAGGAACTTCATCACCGGCTGATGACAAACGATGAATCCACAATCAGGCATTTTGCCTATGACACTGCTGTTCTGAAGCAAAACAATGCAAAACTATCAGGTCAACTTGATTTCCGTATTCAGGAGCGCTGTCTGACCAGTATAACGAGGCAATATCAGATATGTGTCCGAATCAGGTTAACCCGCTCTTTCCAGGTAAGCCTGCTGTCCATAATGAAAATACAACTTATGCTGAGTTCGGCAGATATCAGGAGGCGAATAGACTCCGGGCAGATAACTGGCGTTACGGCAAAAATGCTTAAATCGAGAAAGTTAAGGCAGACTTAATATTGTCTTGAGATAACGGAGGAAACATTCTATGCCAGACGCAGAATTAAGTTGATACAGGCTTAATAACTTTTAACCTGCTTTTATAACCGGGAGAACAGGGGGCAAAATGCCCCCTGTTCTTATACGGAAATCTTTATTGGTAATCATTAAATAATAATTCAGGTCACCGGCCGAAATAGTTTTATTTGCGATAAGATGCTGTCCACTTTAGCGAACCGTCCAGGCCGGACTGAAGTCCTCTTCTTCAAATAATTCTGTCAGTCCACTTATCTGCTTCAGACGAAGAACTTCATCCCTGTCCATTCCCAGCTCCTTGCCAATACGTTCATCTGCCCATCCGAGACGGGCAAGGTCTCTGACAATATCTGACATCGACGCTATCTGATGCTTCCCTCGGGCGCGGTTATGCCTGATCGTCGAGGCAATTCGTTCAGCCTTCCCCTTTCGTTCGGGATTGATACAGGTGACGGGCAACCAGCCTTTCAGGCGTTTTCCTGCTCCTGACTCGCGTCTGCCCAGCAACTGCCGGTGAAAACCATCCACGACCAGGTACTGCCCTTTCTCTTCAGATACAACGACGGGCTGGGTAAAGCCGTCCTCCTGCAGTGAGTGCTGCAGCAATTTTTTCTCTCCGGCAGCCATAACATTGGGGTTGTAATCGTTGGCCACCACTTCGCTGGCTTTCACCCACAGCACCAGGTCCACAGGCTCCCGGGCAAAGGGGCTGAGCTCATGAAGTGTCAGGCGAAAATGATTGAGGGCTGCCACTTTTTCGTCATCTGAAAGCTGCTGACTGAAATACCGGGTAATGAGACTGGCCACCTGTTCCCTGGTTACAATATCCCCCATTCCTTCCTCCTTTGTTTCATACGCTCCAGGTAACGTTCGTAATGCCGGGGCTTATTAGGACTGAAAGATAAGGTCCGGCACCAGAAGTCATTTTTAATCAGTGTCTTGCATATCCTACGCCAGGAGGGAATATCCCTGCTGCCCAGGTCATTCTCCTGTTCATCCGGAATATCTTCCGGATAACCGTGCGTCTGATACCAGCGCAGGTATACCGCTATCTTGTTCCGGTAATGCTCGGCTGTTTTTTGTGGCATGACATCAAGAAGAAACATGGCATAGCTGCGCCAGGTATGATGTGCTGGTCTGGAGATGCGTTTGCGCAGGGCAAAATAAGCGCCACTTTCATTAGCATAAATGGCCCCGCTGGCCGCTCCGGAGACGCGGGCACACATTCGCGCCCAGGTCTCAGGCTCCAGTACATGATAAAGCCACAGACCGCGGCGCTGTTCGGGGCCAAAAGGTTCACAGACCCGCATATTCCGCAGGGGGACGCCGGCTCTGTACATCAGGTCATACAGCGGGTTGTAAATGGCGCCCGTACGGGCATGGTAAATCCAGATGTCCCGGGCTTTCCAGTCATACAGAGGACACATCGTGTAATAAAACCCCTCAGGAGAGGCGGTGGTCCAGGGTTTGTCATCGGCATAACGAAGCTTTCGCTGGCTGGTAAGGCCTATAAACCTGTTAAGGGACTCATCTGCACGAACGCCAGTCAGTATGGCCACTCCACACTGATTGCCCGTGAACCAAGTCGAAAATGCCGGGACAAACTCTTCAAATGTCATGGCGTAACGGTAAAAAGGAAAATACGTCGTATCAGTAATGGCATCTGTCGGCGGCTGACGCACCCACTCCACATCGGGCTCCCAGCAGACCCATTCTGGCTGAAACTGTGAAACACCATTTACCGTCGTCAGCGGGAGAGCCACCCAGAAAAACGTCTCCGTCACATCACTGTAGAGATCCTTCATTTTCTGAACATGCTCAATCGTGCACTGATACTGGGCTTCCCAGTCAATAAAAAGGACAGAGAAACGCCGGTGTTTCCTGCGGGCTATTGTGGCGGCGATATGAAACAGAACGGTGGAGTCTTTTCCACCTGAAAAAGACAGACAAACCTGAGAAAAGGTATCAAATATCCACTCCACACGGCCTGTAACCGCAGACAGCACATCCTCCCCGGTTCTGATCTTCTGTATTTGATTACGTTGCATAATGACGTTATCTGACATGAGTGTCTGAAAACCATCTCCCTGCTATGTTGAATAATTACCCTGCTAAGCATTAGTTCAGTTGTTAGTGAAATGACAATATTAAAATGTGCTTTCTTAATTATATTTGATCTGTGCCCCGAAAACGGGAATATAAAGAATGGAAACCAGAGTTTCCAGTATGCCACTTAATATATGCACAAGGATGATTCCAAACACTTTAATAATTAATTTTAACAGGTGTATTATCGTTACCGTCTGAAATTGTAATAACTATTATATACATAAGAAATTCTTAAGGATCGGTTATGTGTAGAAGTATTTACAGGTTTAGTGTAATTTCATCTTTAATATTTCCTCTTGTGGTTTTCAATGTCTCAGCCTCTCCTTGTTTCAGTGATAATTCTGTGACAAAAGGCACACAAATGATTTCAAAGTTACCCCGCGACAAGGATTGTAATGATTCAGATTCAAGTTCACGTAAATCAGTAAGTGAAAAAATCATAGAGTCCATCGCCGAGAAACAGAAGATAAATCAAGAAATTATGAAAATAGATCTTGAAATAGAGTTGTTACGAACGAAAAAAGGGAACATGACCGCACAGGATTATGATAGTAAAATGCGTGAGCTGACAAATAAACATTCGGCTTTAAAAAGAAAAATTTAATAATTTACTAAACAAAACTAAATCTCCTGGTTGGTGGTGCTAATGACTCGGTAATCTGTAAACACCCCACTCAGGAGTTACAAATTTATGTCCATTCTTTCTTCGGCCAACAATTGTTAAACCAATCAAAAACCCCACATTGATCGTCACAATGAACTTGATGTTTTCTTCGCTAGTTGAGATGCTTAAATTATGAAGATACACACATTCAGGAGCACAGCAAATGAACGCACAAGCACGCGGTGCCCGGGCCGCAAGGCTTTATAAAAGGGCTAAGTCAAAGCTGATTTCACTCGACCATTTCTGTGTTCAAAAAGCCAGAGAGCATAAGCTGCCCGCCTGGACTGGTCATCTCCCGGTGACAACCCTGACAGGGATTCTTTTTGCTGCAGTGATTTTTGGCTCACTGTTATTTGTGAGCTTAGGCTTATTTATATTTGCACTTATTCTGGTTACATCGTGGCCTGGAAAAAGAACAAACTCTGCGGACTCGTGGAGCGATAACTCTTGGGGAAGCTCAATGAGAGATGGAAGCGAGGGATTTGGTCTATACACTGGCCCAGAAAATAGCCATATACCAACAAGTAGGATAGATAATGAGGATGACCTATGAAAGCACTGTAATATTTACAGTGCTTTCACGATTTCTTATTTAGCTATTCCCGAGCCAATTTTATCACCAACTTTGCCACCATGCTGTCCAGCTGGCTGCACTCCCTTATTTAAGTTAGTGTCAACAATGCCGCCAATTCTAACCCCAGCCCAGGAAAGCGCCCCCATCCACACTGCCGGCAACACCAGGAACATCGTCCCCATAACAAAGTTCATGATCAGGTCATCTGCGCTATTCTGAAAACCGGCCACATTCCATCGGCTATGGCTGTCCGAACCATACATGATCTCCAGAAGCCAGCTATCCAGCCAGCGCGCCAGCTCCCACCAGAACGTAAGAAAATGCATCCCAAACGTCACAAAAGTGAGAGTGACTACTGTCTTATATTCATACGTCCCGAATACCAGCACCAGGGGGATTAGTACATACATGGCCATCAATAAAAGTGCCTGAACCATCGGTAACGCCTGGCGCATGGCATCAAATGCGGGGAACGCCCCAAGGGCACCCACACTGGTCCCCAGCACTGAAGCCATGCGATTTACAGCATTATCTAACGTAAAATCGGCATTACCGCCATAACCTGCATAAGTACGTCCATTCTGTGACACAGAGAGACTTGTCGGACTGACCAGACGTCGAATTAGCGCTTCCGTGTATTCCTCTTTGCTGACCATTCCCTTAAATGCTGCCGCCATGCGTGTCATCGTGGTGGTATTTACCGTATCCAGCACACGGGATTTCAGGCCTGTCTTGTTCTGAGACCACCACTCGCTACACGTTGGATACCCCCCCTGCCCGGTATTTGCGTACCCGTCATCGCGGCTTTGCGACCAGGGGAACGCTGACCTGGGCAACTTCGAATGCAGCTGCGGGTAAAAATCCTTCAAAAATATTTTCGACCCCAGCCATTCAATATCCCTGAGTACATCAATATCCGTAGTTCTCCCCGCATCCTGCCGTTTCCATAACGCAAAAGCCTGTGCATAACAGTCACTGGTAAAATCCTGCAATTCCTGAGCCAGAGCAGGATTGGTGATCTGCGTATGCTGAACGTCAAAACGCACCTGCCGCAGGTCTGGCCGGCAGGGTAAACTTGCCACAGCCGCCTGAGTGACGCCTTTGGAAATCATATGCATAAATGCCCACCACACCGGCGCAGATGCAGTCATACCACTCATTGTTGAAACCACACTACCGTAGCCTGAATCCCCGGGCTTGACCGGTGTCCAGAAACCACACTGTTTCGCACGGGTTGTATCAAACGTCAGCGTTGTCAGTGACACTGTCTGAGTGGGGACACAGCAGGCGATAATAACGATAAATGCCCCGTAAATAGCATGTTCCATCCGTCGGGCCGACAGGATACCTTTATTACCCTCATCATCCCCTTCTTCCCGTGTTTTGATCCAGATACCAATGATTTTAAAGCCCAGTGGTAATGCAAAAAGTCCCGTGCCTGTCAGAACATCCCACAAACCGTTATTAACAACCCAGCCCAGAATCGTCAGGATGTACTCAAGATAGCTCGATGTCGTCATCTTCTACCTCAACACTGAATATTCGCAAATCGCGACGAAACCAACAGAAACGACAGCAATCCGCAGAAGACTCTGACGCAGAGCCTGAGAAGAGCCATGGGAGTGATAACAACGCCATATCCCCCAACCAGTCACGCTGTAAAGCATCAGCCGCCACAGAAGCCACAACAACCAGGTTTCCTTCATCCAGATCCGGAACTGGGCTATTTCAGACTGATAACGAAACCCTAAATCAGCCAGTGCAAGGGACAGGCACGTAAGCATAACCAGCATGAACACAAGCGTCAGAATAAATCTCAGAAATGAAGTTGTTTTGATTAAGATCCTCAGTGTCATTGGCTGTCCCCTGGTTTACGCGTTTCAAGCTCACTCAGCCGGGTATCAGCATTAGTCTGCGATTCTTTTTGAGGATTGGTGACCGAACGATTTTCTTCGCGCGCAACCACAACCAGCGCGGTATTTTTTGCCACTTCCCGACGCAGTTCCATCTCCAGCTTAAGAGAGTTAAGCTCACGATCGAGAGCTTCAATACGGCGATCGGCTTCAGCCATTGCCTGAGGCTGATCAGCTGCATTGGGTTCAGACTGGCCAGTCGTTAACATGCGACGCATCGCCAGACCGGTTTCAATCGTGTCGGACATGGCCAGTTCGCCAGCCAGTCTCTGAACCAACGCACCGGCATCAGGATCGCGTTTCAGGGCATCGATGACACCACGCGTTACCTTAAGGCTGCCACTTTTAATTTTATCCAGATTGGCCTGAGTCGGAGCCTCAGTACCATTTACAAGCTTTACCAGCTGTTCCAGATTCTCTTTGGTTGTATCCTCAAGCATGGGAGCAAAACCGGTACCGGCAATTGTCGTGCCCTGGGCATTATCAATCCCGCCGCTTCCGCATTCTGTGGCATCTTTACAGGTGCGAATACTCCGATCGCCCAGAACTTTTACGACCGCTGCTGCAGCTTCTTCAGAGTTTTTAAATTTCTGGCATGCTGACCCCTTGCAACTACCGGCGGATACCGTGCTGTTGCTGGTAACGCTCAGGTTATTCATCATGTTGTATCCTGCTTTAGCCAGATCACGCGTTGGCTGAATGGCAGGCTGGCCTTTCCCTCCGGCTTTCTTCCCGCCTACCCAGGTAGCGCCCTCCTTACCTGAAGCTTTGGTTCTGGCCTCTTCTGCCCGCAGCGCATCCCCGCCACTGGCACTGACCGCCTCCTTGTACTCTTCCCTCACAGCTGATTCTGTCCAGCTGCTCTTGTCACCCAAAGTGTAATCAGCCAGCTTGTTGGCCATGCTTTCACAATTCAGTTTCGATTTGTCAAAAGCCAGACCTGCCTGAAGTACACCATTGGTGATCATTTCATACAAACCCGGATTTGCTCGCTGAAGGATCATCGCCGGCATACTTGAGACCGCCCCGGTCGCACCGGTGATCACATCCCCCATCAAATCTTTGAAACCATTCGTGACGCCATTAAGCTGGTTTCCGACAGTAGTCTTTATATCAAAGTTGCCACACATCAAATCACTGCTCAGTCCGGCATCCAGCCCGATACGTTTCATTCCGTACATCGTCCCGGGAGTGGAAATCACCGAACCACCACCAATGCTGTAAAACAGCTTGTCACTAACCGCGCCATTTACTGACTTTCCATATCCATCACCACTCAACGTGGGGGCATCCAGTAATGCAGCACTTAACGGTCCCGAACTGACGATACCCAGCATGAGACAGACGGATAAAATGGATTGAGATCTCATTTTCGATACTCCACTTAATTTATGTCGGTGCTATAGAGAAATGTTTGCCCACGGCGTTTACAGCAGCTATATGGCTGCCAGAGTGTCCAGGCGTAATTACCGTTTTCCGCAATTTTTCCTGTATCCGGGAATACGCTGCATGACATAGAGAGCGTTGGTGATAACTGCTGCCATTTATGATTTTGCGTGCCGGTATTCTCTTTAACAGGTTCGGGAGGCCAGTAACCGGCAGACGGGTTTCCGGTGAGGGGCTTATAGACGTGGATCTGGTTAGTTCGGGTGATAATGTCAGCTACACGCTGCGCAACGATTGCCCCGGATTTGTAGTCATCCTGCTGAGTAACAAAGCCGCTTCGGGGATAGAGATTTCCCCATATATTTTGTGCCGATGTGGAGCCGATTTCGCGTCTGCCAGGAATGAGTGCCTCAGGATAAACCGATTCAGGAACACCAGTACGCCAGGCAAGCGTATCAAGCGTGCTAAGAAAATAGGGTACCAGTGGTGTGGCGGCGCTGTTGCATGAGTAACCGGGGATTTGGCCGCCAATAATCGATGTTGAAGGATGGCCAATGGCATCTGCATATTTAAATCGCACATTACTCTTACGGGTACCCGGGAATTTCTGTTCCTGGTTTCCGCCACCGGCAGCAAGCCCGGATAACGCCCCCGTTACAGCATTCTCTACCCCTCCGGCCGTCTGACTCACTAATGACATTTCGGTCCACGGATTTCCACCAGACGCCTGATAAGTCGAAACAACAGCTTCCGGAATAAAGTGATGCACTTTTATCGAGGTTTTTACTGTACAACCGAAAGGGGTACACATCAGCCAGTAGCAGATACCGCTGATTCTCCAGCTGATACACGACGGAGAAATACTGCTGGCCACAATCGAGGCAGTGTTCAACGCAGCCTGAACCTCCATGCCGCCGGTGATAAGCATGACTGACAGTAACGCTCGCTTCAGACGAAGAGATTTCATTGATTCTCTCCCCTGCGCAGCGCCACTGCCCGGGATATATCAACAGTCCCGTAAACCACGTCACGGTTGTCAAAAACCACCGCCGGATATTTCAGTAAACCAAGCTGCCATGCTTCAATCATTCCCCTGTAATGTTCGATAAGCGCTTTTTGCCGTCTCTTCCAGTCAGGAGAATTCAGCAGAGAATGAGCCTGTCTGACAGCCTGTTCAGGATCAGAAGAAAGCTCTCCAAATTGTTGCTGCAGCCAGCGTTCGCTGGCATCGAGATAAACAACCCGGATAGCCGGTGTTACACCGACCGGAGGATGCCCCTGGTCGGTGTAAACAACGATTTGCGCACTTGCAGAAAAGGAGCTGATTAATATCAGCGAAGAGAGGATTCGTTTCATGCCACGCTCCTGACGATAACTATCCGGATAGCGTGCGAAAAACGCAGAGGTAATGCAGTAATAAACTCTGTTTTGCTTTTTAATAATTCCCCGCTTCAGAATATGTGGAAGCGGAATATGAAACGCCGGCTTTTACGCCGGCGAGTGTACCTGTCTACCTGATAAGCCACAGCGCCAGATAAAGGGCATCTGCGGCATCGGCAACATCGATGTACCATCGGGGATTAACGTAACTTTCCTCCGCAGGTAATGCTGTCTTTCCGCTTACCGTAATTAATATATCCAGCTTTTTTCCGCGTAAATTCTCAAGATGGATTGCCAGGCAGGCACGATGCCCGATACGCTGTGGATGACAAACCCCACGATAAGTATTGCCAAGAGCTCCCTGAATATGAGAAGTCAGACGACTCATATCCTCATCATGTTCCTTGCGGATCCACGCTTTACCCTGCGGAGGCAAACCCAGCAGCGCATCAGGCGGAATACGATGCGATTCATCTTCACCGAGAATTAACCATTGCTCATGCTTTAACAGGCTCATAATCCCCCCATTGAAATACCATCATTGAGCAAAAGAGATCCTTCACGTCCAGCCTCCCCGGACAACCACTCTGATGACATAACAATGACTCCTCTGATATTGGTAAAACTGGTCACAGGGCTTGGCCATTGCCCGTGGCTCAGGAATTGTTTTTTCAGGCCGCTTTTTGTGGACAAAAACCCCGTGCCTCATCCAGCCTGCGGGCCACCCGGATCGCTGCCTCAAGCTCACTGCACTGATACTCTCGCATCAGCCGCTGACGTTCCGCTTTTTCCTCTTTTTCAGTCATCCCCAGGGCGAGATACAGACTGGGAGGCACAACCCGGAACAGTGCCTCAACCTGCTTTGATAAAACGACGCCCTCGGTATAACAGTTTTTGAGCTTACTGGCTGATCGCAAAATAACTTTTTGCTCCTCGCTGAGGGTTTTGAAACGGGCAATCTGCTCCACCTCATCGGGAGGCATAACCAGGCACAACCACCATTCAGCCATGTTCAGCATTTTCTGCGCAATATCAGGAAAATCCTCGAGGTTCTGTGTCGCCAGCCACAGCCATGCCCCCAGTTTTCGCCACATTTTCACAACCTTGGTCATATAGGGCGACAACAAAGGATTCGTCGTGGAAATATGGGCTTCATCAAATACGGCCACAATATCCCGGGCTGTTCCCTGGTCACGTTCGGCGATATTGTTAATCGTGTTAATTAAAGAGACCATCGCCAGCGCCATTTGTGCACCATAGCCTTCACGTGCCAGATGACCTAAATCGATCAGTGTGACATCAGCCTCTGGCCATGGTGTTCCCGGACGGTTGAATAACTCTCCCTCAAATCCCTGAGTGAACATGGCCATGGCTTCTGCCATCTCAGCAGCACGATCGCGACGGGACTGATTCCGCATAGGCTCGCCATTTGCACCAATGGAATTATCACGTGAGATATTCCACAGGGCAGCCTGTAAATCCTCAGCCAGCATCTGATGTCCGTCCTGATATGTTTTCTCCGCCGCCATCATGATAGCTTCACGAATAAGACCGCGGTCAGCCCGGGTAAGACGTTCCTCCTCCCGCTTCTCGCCACCGGTGATCATCATCCGGGCTGCAATTTCCATTTCGCCAAGAATGTCACGCTCTTCACTTTCATCTTCTGCGCTGTCGGTATTGGCTGGCTCCAGCTCAGGTAGAGCTTCCTCAGAAACCACGTTTTTCTTTGGATCTACTCGCATTAAGGAATGAGCATCAGCAAACATCGGTAAAGAAATACCGCAGCCAGGTTTGATACTCAGTACATTTACGCTCAGTCCCAGCCCCCGGAAATACTCCGCCAGCAAACCAAAACTGTTGCCGGCTTCGGCAATAAAGAGGCGTGGACGATGAACGGCCATTAACTGTGATAACGCACTACATAAGGTGGCTGATTTACCCGCCCCGGTCGGACCAAAAAGCAACAGGTGAGCATTCTGCGTTCTGTCCAGACTATTTAAGGGATCAAAAGACAACAGTTCTCCGCCACGGTTAAAAAAACTAAACCCGGGGTGTCCGGTTCCCTGGCTGCGACCGGTCACGGGAAGCAATCCAGCCAGATGCTGAACCCAGGTCAGGCGGGTATACCAGTTTTTTTTATCCAGTTGCGGGTTAAAACACATAGGAAGCGCTCGCAAATAGTCATTCAGGGGCGCCACTTCGTATTCAGGTTTCGTGGGCTGGAGCCCCGCAGTCAGCAATGTAGCGGTAAGTTGCTGTATTTTTTATTCAGCTCACTGACATCAGGTGCACGCATCAAAAAAGTTATCGATGCACGATAAAGTTTGTGACGCATGCCCAGCAAACTCTTCACCTGCTCCACATCACTACGGGTCCGCCTGGATTCCGTGTTCTGCCCTATTGCATTTTTACCCAGCGTGTCAAACCCGGCTTCCAGCGTGTCCTGAGCCTGCGCCACAATAGTGAGCGATACCATTGTGCCCTCAGGCAATAAATCCATCAGAGTATTAATATTGTCGCCACGCTTAACCTCCCCCGTCAGATGACCGGGTCCCGGAGGGCGACGTAATGTTTCAACAGGAACGGCACGATGCGCCACATTATCAAACCACCACACACCATTTCGGGTATCAGAACGTGGAGGGTTAAACCACAACGTCTCAGTGAAATCATTGCCAAGAGGCAATGAATCAGGTGCATCATCATAATAACGAGCCTCCCGGTAAAGCGTATCTTTGTCTATCCAGTCGGGCTCAGGATTGAAGTGACGTAACAACCATCGATGTATCTGCTCGCCATTCTGTCGGACACTCAGAACGCCGGCTGCAGATAAGGCTGAAGTCAGGCGCTCACAAACCTGGTTGAGAGCGGCAACCGGCGAATCATCTTTGTAATTCGCTGGCAGGTATCGATATACCACCATCCTGACGGAACGATTTTGTCCCCGCCAGGGAACCCCGGTGACAAGTGAATCAGTGAACAAACCTTCCGGCCGGGTGATATTTCGCAGATGCTGTTCTGTTTCAGCCAGCCAGGCCTTCGTAAATGCCGTCCTCTGAGCATGCGGTTTGATGTAACTGGCTAACCGATTCATATAGGCACTGAAGTCAGTTTCATCCTGACAAAAAACTGTACTACCCATGGGTTAGAATCAAACTCTTCAAGGCTGTCCTGAAGTGCATCTTCAACCGAATCCCTTATTTCTTCCAGACGGGCAGCTGTGCGCCCCTCTGATGCCACTGGCGATATACTGTATACCGCACCGACAGACTGGCCATCGTCAAGCAGCAGACATTGCTCGCGACTCAGGTACTCGGCCCAGGGCAAAAAATCAATAATGGACGGACGGGTTTCGTATAAACGGGATTCATCAGCGTGACTCATCATGCCCGGGCGTTTCAGTGGGTCACGGCCATGAACAGCAAAGTCACTTTCCGGTAACTCGTCAGGCTCCCGGGGAGAAGATGACTTCAGCCTGTTTTTGTTAAACAAAGAAAAACTGACCATCACAGTGCCTCCGTCCGTTCACCAGGAAGCGCATACTGGGTTTGAGCATAAAAAGGAAAGACAGTGCTGTAGCCAGGAACAGGCGTATTTCCATTAGCCAAGTGCGGAAATATGTACATCACCATATCCGGATTAGGTAACCGGGGGAAAATCTGGCTCAGCTCATTCTCCTGAGTACGGCTGTAGCTTTCATCAATACGCCCTGAAGCCAGTGTTTCCTGAGACGAAAGACTCCGCCTGAGAGTCTCCCGCCCTTTGACAACGGCGTGAGATGTCGGAGCATTCCCCTGCCAGAGCTCCATCATTGAACTGTCTCCCGGAGGCAATAATTCATCTTTGCTGGATGAGCATCCACCAAGCGCGACACTGAACATGCCCGCTATAAAAAATAAAACGGGAGTTATTTTCACTGTACGTGAAGTGATTTTCTGATTATCAGTCAAGACCATAATGGCCTCCTGTTCCGGGCAAGCTGAAGTCATATCGAACCTTACGACCATGGTCTTCATAATCAACGGCCAGTTGACGAGTAATATGAATAGCGACATTTGCACCAGGTGGGACATACACCGCATCAAACGTCTGTCCGTAACGTTGTTTAACCCAGTCGGTAACTTCTTTAAATCCCCCTCCCAGCGTCTGCCCCAGTACCGCCTGCCCCGCATTGCCGGTTAAGGCTGATGTCACCCCACCATTCACATTGTTCTGAGTGGTATATTGATTTTGTGTTAACGCATCACCTGCGGAGCTTCCCATCCCCAGTAACGCAACCGTTGGCAGATAAGTTGAAGCATTAGATTTGCGCTCACCACTGATACAGGGAATTCCGTTGTTATCTGATATCCAGCCAATGCTGCCCCTGTCTCCGGCGTTGTCATTATTGTTGCCCTGAGTGTTTGCTACGGGTCTGGGAAGTGTTCTTATACGTCCATCGGAAAAAACAAACGTGATCGAATGTATCGTTCCTCTGACACACGAAAGCACCATATCCCCTGTAGCAGTCCCGGAAACAATAGCCCCCTCAACATCGGGCAATTCGATACCGTTTGCAGTTAGGTTATCCTTACCGATCAGGACTTTAAATGGATAAGGATCGGTGACTTTGTCATTAATTGGTATACGACCAATTAATGCCGTCATCGCCTTACTGCCTACCAGGGTTGAGTTCTCAGGCAACGTATAAACAGGCCGTGTATCGGACTCTGCACCGTTTCCGTCCAGTTCCTGCTTGTTTTTAACAACGCGATCGTACTCAGCTCGCTGACGACTGACGGGGTTATCATCCAGAAAAGAGGTGGGAAAGGTGAATTTATCATTATCACTCTGGCTTTGACCCTCTGTCTTTTTAGCATCCTGAGGAGATATCCAGATCACCTCCCCCTGAGTTGCAGAGGATGCATTCTCTGGATCCAGTCCAAGGCCAACCGGGAAATCGGTTCCTGAAGACGAACCTGTCGACACCATGTCAGTGTTTTGTCCCTGGGATTTCAGTGTTCCGGTCAGGTCATTGAGCTTCTCCAGTAGGAACGTTTTCTGTTTTTCAAGAGCCTCGTTCGTTTCCTGTTTTGCGGCATTTACAGCATTTGATATCTGGAGTCCTACCGATGAATTCTCACCCTTGAGCTTATTATTTTCAGAAATGAGTGCCTTATTTTGCTCATCCAGCACAGCCTGGCGGGCCCGGACATCACGCAACGCTCCAATAAGTGTACGTAGCGTGTCTGCTGACGTATCCCCCTCAATACCCAGTGCTTTCAAATCATCCTGGCTCAACTCAGTCAATGCATTAGTGGTTTTAGCGGGTTCAGGTTCAGTAGTATCTTTTAAACCACAGGCTTTAACGCCAATAAAACAAACCACCACGATCAATACTGGAAGTAAAACCTTCATCAGGCCATTGGCTTTAATTTGCATGCTGTTCCCCTTTTTTTACTGCCGGCAATACTGCAGGTTCAGCAATAAAGGCATTCTCAGGGCGCCCTCTGATCACAAGATAAAGAGTTGTTGTATCTTCAGGCGTACCAGCCGCCCCAAGCCAACGATGCTGGAAAGTCGCACTGACAAACGATCCTGATAAAGTCCGGGCATCAAGTATCACTTTGGAGGAAGAACGATTCCGGATTTTCAGTGCAACAACATTCAGTTCCTGAATACCCCATGCCCCTATTGGCGAAACAACTACATTCTCAGACGGATATAAAGTTGTGAGTCTCGAGGGAAGGCGTAAATTTACCGGATGAATTCCGGGTACAGCTTCAACAGTGCGTAGAGGGGCATACAGACTTTGTGCAGCATAACGAGTCAACACCACTGGCAATGGAGCACTGTACACCGGCGTTTTTCTGACAGTCTGATTTTTATCTTCTGTATCCAAAGAGGCGACTGGCAACGAAGAACCCGTTTCCATTCCTTTTTCGCTCACCGATAACACTTCTCCCGAATAAACCAGGCGAACAGGCTCAAGCGCCTTATTGTCATTTTTGGCAGCAATATCCAGTAATATAATCTCGCCCGATTCAACATCCTGCAGTTGAAGTCGGGTCTGTTCAAAAGGTTCGCTGGCCTGTAAATAAACCGTACCACCGCTGCTTTGAACCCTCAGTTTACCTTTGAGCATTGCCGGAAAACCTACACGAACGTTGCGGTCGACAAAGACAATTCGCTCATGGTTAACAGAAAGTGGAATAAGCAGAGGGATCCGTTCCCATTTCATCAGCTCCACAGCCTGTGCTGATGAAAACCATAAAAGGAGAATTATCGGCCACCATTTACACTTAAAATTAAGGACTTTAAACATCGCCATTAAAACATCCCCTTTTTCTCTGGCTCAGGGACCACTGCAGCTTCAAGTCGTTGTGGGACGCCTTTATAGCAATCAAGCGCCAGACCAAAAGCATTGCGCTCCGGATCACCTTCCCAGCGGACAATATGCAGGGGGTATCTGGCCAGTGCCCGTTTTACAGGTTCTGTGTGATAGTATTCATCGACTACCAAATCCAGACTGACCTCCCAACTGTCATCGCTCTCAATGATGACACTTTCAGGTTTGTAACCACGTTTGGGGATCTCATAAACGACGCGAACGCGATCAAGCAACTCACCTTTTTGACTCCGTAGCTCAGCATCCTTATTCAAAAAATCCTGGCATGATGGCGTAAGATAAGGACTCAACTGGGCAATTTTCATCGGATAGTCTTTTTCTCCGTCCTTCGGCCAGGCATTAATTTGCTGAAAAATATAAAAGGCAAAGCTGTAGACCGTACTCGGAGGGACCTCCCACCATTTACGCGTACTCCCGCTGCGTAAATCTGGCGGGTTATGTATTGTCAGGTCACTGGGCGCCCGCATCCATCCTGTAATAACCAGAATCAATAAGAGAAGCAGAACTCCACACGCTAATCTCAGGGTCAAAATATGCTGATCGCGATCCTTCAGAGCATGGCGAAATCGGCTCATATTCCCCCCTTGCGTACAGGCTTACTCCTGCGTAATGACCAGCGTCGATCATGACGGACCAGAACTTTGCTCCCGATACCAATATGGCTCAGTATTTTTTGAATCCGGAGGTAGAGGTAAAAATTGGGTTTATTACGTTTAAAACGAACCAGAAAGCGTCCACCGATAAAAATAAATATCAGTGGAGTGATAAGAGTACAGGTTGGAATAATTGGCCAGCCGATCCCCGTTACAAGCATCATTATCAGAGACAAAATTAAGCCTGACACGGCACCAATAAGTGCTGCATAGCCCAGTTCTGGTGTTGTAAACCCTCTGAAAACTACCGTTTCGGCATTCAGCCTGTCCGGTAAAAACTCGATTGTTTTCATGAGGCCACCTCAATTCAAAATCTTCGCGGCTTCAGTACACAACCAGACAATGACAACGAGAATGGCTATACCGACAACGACAATCGCAACAAATTTACCCCATTCTGCTTTACCGGAGCGTATTTCTGAGAATGTCGCCAGAATAGCGCCGGAAACCATATAAAATCCGACAGCACAAATGATTAGCCCCATCAGGACGAGAAACCCAGAAAACAGAAGCTTGATCGTTTGCATCATGTCACCCCCACCGCCCCCACCGGGAATATTGACCGTAGGTAATCCTGCATGAGAGGAGAAGCTCGCCACCAGTAACAGCAGAATCAAAAGACAGGGAAGTGGTACTCTTAACCCATGTTTACTCTTTGAAAGCATCATGTTTTCCTTTTAACCAAACAAATTATTCAGCTGGCGAACATCCATACTGAAAACACAACCAAAATGGCCGTACTGATAAAAAAATGGAGAGCATTTTGCTCAGTGACTTTTCCTGCCCGCCATCCACGAAACACAACTAATACCGACCAGGCAAACCACAAAAAAAGAACGCTCAGAACAAAACCCAGAACAAACTTATTAAGTACCGTAGGGTCGATACCTGACCCTGCTTTAAAAGCGTTTGCCTGTTCAGAATTCATAGCCATCAGGGCTGCTCCTTCCTGTATTGTCCAACAAGAGAACCTTTGTCTCTTGGCTGTGCCCGGGAAGGCTCCAGATAAGTTTCAATCCCCTGCTTCATGGTTTTCAAATCACGTGTTGCCCGCTCATAGTCGAAGAAGAAACGCCCGTCAGAATTGTCCTGTACCGCTACAATTTTCGCGCGTTCAAGCGCAGACTGGACCTGGTCCAGCTGCCTGAGAGCGAGGGCCAGTTCATCCTTTTCAGCTGCACTGACCATCTCTGGCAGAGAGAACAAACTGAGGACGAGTAAAAACCCTTAAAGGTCTGGAAGATAATTGACATCTTTGCATTACCACCTCTGTTTCATGGAGTACGTCTGTCACAACAGAGTGGCGAAATCAGGGAGGAGATGCAGCAGGAAACTCTTTATGCTTTTTTGAAATTTATATCCTCCCGGGGGGCTGGTGCCAGCCCCCCAGAGAAGACAATAAGTCAGCGGTTGACCCTGGCCGGTCACAGATATTTTTTGAATGTAGATGTCACTACAGTAACCGCCAGTCCCAGTAACAATGCCCCGGGCAGAAGTAACAGATTTGGATAAATCGACGCAGGCCATGACAAGTAAAGTAAGCAAGGGAGATAAACAGCCGGTTTAACAAACCGTTTGGCATGGTGATACAGAAAACTCGACTCATAACCCGCCCCGTAACGTCTCAGGTCACGACGACACAACCCGTCTATAACAGCGACGATGATAACCAGAACAAATAACGGGATGGATAAAACAAGAATTAATACCCTGACGGCAAAAACGACGGTGACATAAACCAGCGCAAGCAGATAATCGCTTAACACTGATAATAACCAGGCCTGCACTTGTCCCAGAAAAAAAACAACAGAGTCAGAACTGCTTAATGTCTCCCTTTGTTCTTTCTGAATCCAGGTGAGTAATCCACTGTCCACAAATGCCCATTGGTAAGCTGACGAAATCCAGCCCATCGTAGTTACTGATGGTGAAGAAAAAATAAGGCTTTGAGTAAAATCTGCTGATAAATAGCCAAGTTCTTTATTCATAACGGACTGGGAATGCAAAGCTCCCTGATCTGACCAGAAAAAAAACATTCCTGCCCATTCAATAAAAACACCAGCCATCCAGGATACCAGCAGAAAAGCCAAAAGCCTGACTGGCCAGATCCACAAAACAAGGGTCAGCAAACCTGGTGGCTTGCGCGGTGGTGGAGAACTTTGAGAGCTGTTTTTTTCTGTACTCATAGCGCATCCACCAGATTATCTCCGGGGAGCACACTCCCTGACCACCAGGTGTCTCCCGTTCGGTAGTGTTTACGCATTGTAGTGACAATACTCTGCAGGTTTACCGGCATCATTTCATCATCAACGGATGCCGGCAGCGGCATACGAATCTTCCATAATCGCCCTCCTTCCAGCAGTGCAAAAGCCTGCCCTTTAGGTAAATTCATTACTTCTGCAGGAGATAAAAGAGGAACACGTGTACTGCTTACTCTGTCCTGAACGTTGGATGTGAAATCACTCCCCTGATCCGGATTGGATATATCTGTCACACCGGAAACCAGTGTTTTTGTATAAATTTCAACTTCAGGTAATTGCGTTGTCAGCAACTCAGCTGTCGTTTTCTCTCTCACACGAAGCATAATCATATTATTGAAATTGCCTGTGACCTGGGCAGCTTTAGCTGCATTACCAATTTTGGCCTCAATATCTGACCAGGTCTGGGTATAGGCTGTAACTTCAATACCTGCCCCACCGCCTTTATTTATCATCGGAATGAATTCTTCTCCCATTAACTCATTGAATTCATCACAGTGAAGACTGATGGGTAACCGCTGGCTACTCCCTTCGGGCATATCATCAGACAGTCCGAACTTATAAATATATCCAGCTGTTGAAACCAGATCGGCAAACATACTGTTACCTACCGCAGAAGCAACTTCAGAATCTGAAAGAGCATCAAGACCGACGTAAACAACACCGCCTTTCCGTATAATTTCCTGCCAGTCTATTAATGGGCGCGGATCATTCATATCACTGTAGTCAGGAGATAATAGTGCCGCAGTTTTGCCTGTGGTCAGTTTTTCCAGAAGAGGTAACAATGAAGCGACTATTTTATCGAAATATGTTCGATCATAACGTAC
Organism: Salmonella sp. K21076; assembly: GCF_039650795.1. Classification (NCBI taxonomy): domain Bacteria; kingdom Pseudomonadati; phylum Pseudomonadota; class Gammaproteobacteria; order Enterobacterales; family Enterobacteriaceae; genus Salmonella; species Salmonella sp. K21076. Next base: position 180,774 of record NZ_JBCLYA010000048.1, on the reverse strand, counting down.
AGCGCTACGCAACCCATCCAGTACGGGATCGTATATTTTTTTGCCCTGCTCACTGGATAATGCCACTTCAATGGCCATAACCCGAATAGCATTAACCTGTCCCTGCATCGTACGTGGTAAATCATCCTCAGTCAGGATCCCCATCTGGTTTTGAACCATCAGCCACAACTCCGGAGCCTGTTGAGTCAGTAACTTCTCGGCATAGGTCTCATAAAGCTCTGCAATATTTGTTACGTACCGGAGGATAAGCGAATAATCAGGTCGCAAACCAAGAACGACAAGAGCACGAGCGATGATATTGACAAAGCGCCATGCAAACTCTTTAAACGCAGCGTTATTTCCTTCTCCCCCAAGCTGCCCGGCAACACGTGAGGCCACTTCAGATACGCGTCCAAAACGGCCGACTGCATTATAACGGGCACTGATATCTGGCCAGCCAAGATGAAAGATATAAAACTCGTCGCTACGCCCAGCTCGCCTCGTCTCAGCCCACATTCGTTTCAACAGATCAGCATCACCTTTGGGGTCAAAAACGATAGTGACATTTCCTCTGCGAATATCCTGCGTAATTAACAGTTCTGCCAGACGGGTCTTACCAACTCGTGTCGTTCCTAATACAAGAAGATGTCCAACGCGCTCGGTAAGACTCATCAAAACATTATCTTCCTCCATCTCGACACCATGTATCGCCGAATTACCACCAACAGGGGGTAATGGGCGTACCGGATTAAAAAATGAATCTCGTCTTGTCAGGCTACATAACCCAGGGAATGTATACTCATACCGTCGTTCAAACTGACGAGCCAGGGAGTAAAAAACTGACGGTTTCAGAAAGGGAGCAACTTCCGGCCGTTTCGTCTCAAGCAAACGTTGGGTATGCTTTTGCTCCCACATAAAGCCTTTCCCCAGAAACAAAAAATGTCGGCTTACCGGTATGGATTCACTGGACATCTGATACCGGGGTAACCGACGGATATTGCGTCGATAGCGCAAGATGCGCAAACCCTGACGAGTTCTGATTGTTGTGAAAATGGCAAAACCGGCTGCAGTCACATAACTGACCTGTGGTGCTAACGCCATCGACCATGGTGCGACAACCAGAACAAAAGTGGCAGCCCCGCCAGCCGCAGCTGAATAGAGTTCTACTGCTGGCCTCAATAACGCCTCCATGACATAACGGTTACTCATAGCTCCTCCTTTCACACTGTTATGTAACAACCGGCTGCCCGGCAACTGACTTTGTTACTGGCCGGTGGTACCAGCACTGGCGCCCCGCCAGCAAATCAAGTAGTCGCTGCCCGCTGATCAGTTGTATTGTTCGCCAGCACTGCAGGTAATTAACGCTCTTACTACCCGTCCGCCCTGTATGAATAAAAAATCCACAACATTGCTCCCGGGTAATCAGCTCTCCGAACTCACGTATATGCTGCGGAGAAATAGTCCGTCTGTAGCGTTTTGCCTGAATTAACCAGCGCTTTCCGTCAATAAAAACCTGCCCGTCAAGTCCGCCATCGCTACTGTAGGTCTGGTTTCTCACAACCAGGAGTCCCTGCCTCTCAAACGCCAACAACAGCAGCTCTTCAAACACATACGGGTTAATTTTTCGAAGATACTTTAGACGGGCCCCGTCTGAATCAAGCGCTGTCAGACGGCACAGCACACGCTCCGCGTTCTGTCGGTAGCGCCGGTGCCGGCGGTCGCGTGCGGACGGCATTTTCTTACGCCATATGGCAGGAATGAGAAGACAGAAAAGTAAAAGAAGAATGGCAGTGATCATGAGAGCACCCTACTGGGCCAGACCGGTGGCGGTAATCAACACCGGGTAGTGGTTGAGATGCAAACGACGCGCTATTTCGCTTGCCGATGCCGGTAGCAGAATGACATCAGGTATGATTTGCTGAAGTTCCGACAACGCGTCCTTATCGCTGACATTCACCACCAGACCTGTAGCATGAAGTCGCTTAAGCTCATCACGCCGCATCGTCAACCACTCGCGTGAAAGCGAATCATCCCCAACAAGAAAGACCGGTGTCATCCCGTTCAGATTTAACTCACGGGCTTCCACTTTCCCTGCACGCATTTCCGGTGTGGTTACGGGCAGCATATCACTTACATCCGCAGGGGCTGCGGTTACAGACGCGCCCGTGGCGTTCAGTGACCTCGGCGGAGTGAACTCGTTGTTCTTATTATTGATGGCATCAAAAAGCGGCGCTGTTGGTTCTCCGCCAAGATCAGCAATCACATTGAGTGCTGCCATCGATGATGTTGTCAGCAAAATACTGACCATTAATGTCCTGAAAAAAAAACAGACAGAATAAAGTTTCACTGACGGGACTCCCTGGGTTCAACCCATTGCAATTCACGGTTGTAGTGTGAGAAATGGCGCTGTGATGGCGATATCTGTGCGATCTGAAGTTCGGAGTACGTTACTGGCGCGTTTAAATCCAGTGTTGCCAGCTTGCGTTTCACGATGGACTTATAGATTCGTGCTGGTTTTCCACCTGCAGGATGGTGATAACACCCCGCGGCCTGTATCCAGCTTCCCGGATTGTTGTCATAACAGGATTTAAGAATACGGGCGGCAACCCGAAGGTTGGTATATGGATCCAGCGCTTCGTAGTAACTGCTGAAATAAGTTCCATTCCAGCCCAGGTTAACCTGCGCGATCCCAACATCAATCCGCTTTAACGGATAGCGACGCATGAACGACAACATTGCGTCATACGCTTCCTGGCGGGAGTTATACCGATACCCTTTCCCGGCAACATTGAGTGTCCACGGCCACGGTCGCTCTCCATGTGGTAGTTTTCGGGATGTTTCTGCAAGAGAAACTGAATACAGGGCTTCAGCGGGTACGCCGACTTCAGTTGCCACAAGGTGGTAACCCGGGGGAATTGTTTGCAGACCGCGTCCCTTTTCTACCGCAGCTGCACTACCAACACCCCCGATAAGAAGGATCAGAACAGGGACGCTGTATCTGGCTGCTGTCAGAATGCTGCGATTTGCCATCCGGAGACTCCCTGCTGAAGCATAACCGGCATATATCCCTGACCATACTTCAGCCAGTTGCCGTTATCGTGGTTGAGGGTTATCTGCCGGCTACGAACTTTATCGACCGGAATATGATGTGCAAGCGCCCACTGGCGAATGGTGTCATCACTGCCGCCACTGTCGACCAGGTAAATATCAACCGGACGGTTATCTGCCAGAACCGCACTTACTCTGGCATCGCACGGTACACAGTTGCGCTTCACAAATAACGCCAGTCTTCCCTGTGTATCATGGGCAATACCGCTGGCATTGCCCATGTTTACGGAGAGAGTATTGGGATAAAGGCGTTTCCAGGCAGCATCCACTTCCCGCTGAAAGGCCAGCTCCTTTTCACCCCGGGCATACTCTTCCTTCACCCACATTTCAGCAAAACGCCGGCGTTCGCTTGCCGAACCGGCCTCCAGCCCCAGTGCCATCAACGGGTCAATGCCAGGTGACTGAAATGCTCTGGGACCTTTAAGTACCTGTTGATACTGCTGCCATTCTTTTTCGCTGAGTCCCCATGCCGTTCCTGACGTTTGCGTCCTTCCTTCTGTAGTCGTATTTTGCTGCTGGGGTGCGCTTACACTGCGACCCGTACTCACTGATGCAAGAGCAGGCAGACTTACGATAACAGCCAGCATGACTGACGCAGTCCACTGCCGGAGGCAATTTAACGTTGATTTCATCGGTTTCATCCAATATTTCTCCCTGATTCAGAGCGTTAAACGTTGTACCTGCCCGTTAACCTGAAACTCAGCCTGGTTACCGCTGATGTTCACCAGCACCCAGCCTGACAGACTCTCTCCTGGGCTTACCATGCGCAGCTGTGTCCAGCCACTGTTCCCCGCCGGCAGAATAACGGCGTAAGCCTGCCCTCCCCTGCGTTCAATACTCACCAATGTGAAAGGCGGCTTAATGACCCGTGGTTTTGACGACTTTTTTGCGGCAGACTGTCCACCTCCGGGAGACGGGGTCGCCTTCGTGGCAGTCGCCACAGTGCGTTTGCTCCACGTGTCTTTCCAAGACGCGAGGGTATCTATACGCGAAGTCTGCTCAGTCAGCGCTTTATGAACAGCGTCGAGCTTCATGCCCGTTTCATCCTCTCGGGCAACAGCCCTGGCAGTCGCCGCCTGAGTCTCTTTAACCTCTGTAACCAGCGAAGAAAGTTGCTGCTCAAACGCGGTGAGCCGCAGCTCCTGCTCACTCAGCCTGAGCTGCCATTTTTCTCCCTGCAGTTTCGGAACGAATTGTTGCTGCCTGTCTTCTATGGCCTGCATACGATCGGGAAGTGTCTGCAGCTGTCCGCTGCGGAACGCCGCATCAAGGGTGGTAAGCTGTATCTGCTGCTGACGTACTGTCAGCCAGAGGAATAAGACAGCACCCAGTAATAAGCAGTACACCAGAACGGATGACACTTTAAATATGAGGGAACGGCGGTCTGAAGAAGGATGCCACAGACGACTCCTCTTTCCCCCCAGTCGGTATGCAGCTGACTGTGCTGAAGTATCTGGTGTAACAGTGATATCAGACGTATCAATAGCCGGTTCGGCAGGTTCAGTGAGGTGAGCGGATAAAGGTAAATCATTATCTGACGGAATATCGACAGAAGATGCCGTCGTTGTCGTCATGGTATAAGTCCTCCGGAAAACGGTTTTCGCCATGACTATGCAAAAACAGTTCAGCGGATACGACAGACAAATCAAAACTCAAAAGTGAAAATAAGGGATCCAGATTAGCGTCAGGAACACAAACTGGCAGCCTCTTGAAGATATGTGCGATATGGAGATAAAGCGTTGACGGGGCTCTTTGCCGCCCCACACCCCGCAGACTGCGTCGCCACCATTCCCCGTCAGCGGGCAATGCCGGCAACGCAGTGATGATCTCCCTGTAAGTCATCACTTCAACCCTGCGATAGGCGCCTGCCAGTTCATTAAGCCATGCCTGCAAGCGACCAGTTCCTGTGAAGGCGAAGTTTTAAGCCTAACCCCCTGTCATGGTTAGTTCACCCAGTACGTCAGTTCTTCAGCAACATGCCAGTTGACGCCATCCTTATAAGTTGTTGCCGCATTCGCAGTTCCTGATAAAGCGATAAGAACAGAGAAATACACCCGTTTTTATTTCATAAATTGATTAATCAGGAAATGCTTGGAAATTCACCCTTAGGTTTATCGAATATCATAGCAGGAATAACCGCCCCATTATCCAATGCCTGCATTTGTCGCGCTGAGAAAGTGAAATAACGTAATCGGATAGGAGGATATTTTTCTACTTTATCTTTTGTATACCCGCCAAGAGTGATACTGGTTATACGCCGCAATTGATTATATGCCTGCTGAACCTGCTCATCCTGCCAGTCTAGTGCCTGATATACCCTGAGGAGCCCGATCGGCTCACCCGAAATAAGGGGGCGATAGCGCAGACACAACCCCACACTTTGAGGTTTACGCCCCTGCTGCCAGAAGAAAATTAACTCAACCGGATCCACTGACTGAATTGACTGCAGACGGCATAACAGAGAGGGGGTCTGCACAGCCCAGTCGCGCTGGCCGTCAGCCATATCTACCGGATAGGAAGAGTTTCCCAGCAGCCAGTTAACATCCACATCAAACCATGTCGACAATTGCTGCAGCAAAGGTTTGTTCAGGAGATCAAGCGTCCTATCCTGACTCGCTAATACACTGGCCCTTATTCCCCAGGAAGCCAGTAGCTGTGCCTGTTCGATAACATTCAATCCATGAGCATCCAACAGCAGACAGAATCGCTCATAAAGCGTGGACGTTCTGTCCGCTATACTCTCTCTCGCCTCTGCTACAATGCCATCAATACACATACCAAACATAGCGGCCCGGGATATACCCAGATGCTCTGCGCACCTGTCCAGAAATACCCGAGTTTCCGGCCGTATTCTTACTGAAAACTGTGCACTGGGTGCAGATACTGATGCCCCCGTTTCAAGTGGTATTTCACCAGATCGCATTAATGCAATTAGCGCGTTATAAGTTGCATTCATACTGACAACCTTAAATATTTTCCTGGATACAAAAGAGTGAAATTCAACTCATTTCATTTTTTCAGTTCTGCGTTCCAATGTAATAGAAAGATTAATCTCATTTATTCATCAGGTATAATGGAATATTTCGGTCGATTTGTTCTAATGTATGAAGAAGATTAAAACCATGTCGACGTGAAATCGACTGAAAAATATAATTCTAAAAAAATATTTATTCCGCCAACCGATGAATGACTACCATTATCCCCTCCTCAGAAGGCAATTGAATAAGCCGCCACTCCTGTAGCAGCATTTGCGCAAAAATAGCAACACGTTCCCAGCGCGGAAGCGTAATGGGAGCGATCCGACAGCGATATCCCGTCCTGTGTGAAAGAACCTGACAGGTAAGCGCTACCTGAGCTGGCCGCATAAGATGTGAACGGAAAAAAACGGGACGCACCGGCCGCGCCACGAGGGCTGTCTCCAGTGCCTGAACAAATGCCTGGTGATAGCGTCGGGCCTGGCGGCGGTTCATCGCCCCCACCCGATCAAGCAAGGCAAGATGTACAGCCCAGTATTGACGGCGACGATACGTTACACTGAATACAGCAAACCCTTTCCAGGGCGTGAACAGCGCAATTAACGTAAAACACGGGCAATACAGCGCCAGACAGAACATCACAAACAAAGCGTACTCCACCCCTCTGTCCTTTTTTGCAGAAAATGAACGGCAGCAGCGTACCCCCTTAACGACGAGAATAAATCACGTAAATGACTATCCGTAACGGCAAATTTATCAGGCAGCACTCAAAAGAGGATGGATCATTACCCGCTCATGCTTGCCTTCCGGCAAATCCCCGGGGCGAGGCACACGCTCTCCCCGCTGAGCCGCTTTAGCCAGCGTTCGTAGCAACAGAACACCTGCAGCCTCCAGCGCACTCTCCCTCGATGCCGCTGACACTGAAAGATTGTCAAAATCGGGTAGGTGAACACGAAAACCACAACAGCCATCTGATCCTTCATTAACGGATTCAATACAGGCAGGATAAGGGACAAAATAGGGAGCAATCTTTTGTGTTTGTCTTCGGCGAGCGTCAAGTTTACTGACAAGCTGGTATGCTCTGAGATGGGTATAACGTTTGAGCATATTCAGGGAACGGTGGCCGGAAATAGCCGCCACTTCCATAACGTTGAGTGTTCCCAGTTCAAACAGTCGGCTAATTGCTTCATGACGCAGATCGTGAAAATGGAGATCGACGATATTCAGGCGCTGCAGAGCCACCCTCCAGGCGCTTTTAAAACCAGATGATGAATAGTGAAAAACATTACCGCTAAGTGCGACCGTCATTCCCTGTAGCAAATGACGCGCTTTGCGGGATAAGGGAACATCTCGCGAACTGCCGTTTTTTGTCATTGGCAAATGGGCAACGCCATGCTGCAGGTCGATATGTTCCCATCGAAGTGACAAGATCTCTCCTTGTCTCATTGCTGTTTCAATGGCGAGGTGAAATATGGCGTGAAGCGCTGGATTCTGTTCCTGGAAGTAGCGGGATAAGCGCCGTTCCTCTTGTGATGTTAAACGTCGATCTCGTCCTCCTGATATTTTTGGCTTACGAACCATTTCAACGGGGTTAGTTCTGCATGTTCCCCACTCTACGCTGGCCAGATTATACAGTGATGACAGTAAAGCGAGTTCGAGCCGGACTGTGTTTCCTGAAATACACCGGCCGGTACGCGTATTCACCTGAGACAACCGATCATCGCGGTAAGACGCAATATCCACTGTCGTGATTTCATCCATCATCTTCTCTGCCAAAGGATGTCGCTGAATGACCCTAACACGATAGAATTCCTGCTGATGCCCCCGTTTATGCACAGACACAGTGGCGTAGTATTTATCAAGGGCTTTCGACAGAGACATTTTTTTTATGCGTTGTGGGCGAGACATTGCAGATACCTTTGCGAGAAGAATTGAGGTTTTTCTCCACCGTAACGAAAAACTCTAATACCCTCAATCCTCGTAAGGACATACGTGCCAATCCGGTATCTGGGTGTCGGGTCAAAACAGATTCACTACACAGCTCTACGACATAGGGCAGAATGTGAATGCGCAGTACATAGGCATTCATGCTTATTGCAGTTGGACACATCTATTTTCTGCTCCTCTAGGGGGGCGCCAGAGGGTCTACAATGTAGGGAACGCTTGGTATGTCACGAATACCCCTTACGGAGGTTTTCAAACAGGATCGACTGTTTCCGTAACATGCCTGAATCTGCCGGGTGCAGGGCTTTAATTCATAATCCGGCGCCAGGTAAGTTCAAACAGGTTACCGAAATAGTACCTCCGGATTCGTAGTTCCCCCATCTGTAGTTAGAGATATACCAGCCGTTGGAACCGTTCGAGTGTATCTCCTGAAACCCGCCCAGAGGTGAACCATTGAGATATGTCCATGCGCAGTAGGCATGCACTCCAATATACTGATTTCTTACATTTTTACCGACGTTAAATGTCTGAATATTAAAGTTCAGCCGATAAGAACTCCAAATACCGGATTGGCACGAAAGTGTGGCACCTGCTGTATCACGACTTATTGCACCATTTACAGGACAAGCAGTGCTGGCAACATTAATCTTATCCAGCGTTAAAATACCGCCTGCCGATACGTCCCCATCCGAGCGAATCTTCCCACCGCGAATTTCACCACCGGTATAAAACCCCTTGTTATTCAGGATCCGTAACCAGTCGTTATCTGACATATACAAACCACCACCATGGGTCTCATCCATCCAACCTTTACCACTGCGGGTTACAATCCATCCCCCTGTGCTTCGAATATCTCCCCCCGCAGTGATCGGACCATTACTGACCAGACTTACGCCAAAATTCCCATTCTGGCCAGCCACATTACTGGCCGTAACAGTGCCGACGCTATTCAGGTTATTTCCTCCCATATCAATAGCTGTGTGCATCTTGTTCAAATCCGGACGACCATTGACCTGAAAACGATACAGCCTGTCCCCGTCTTCACGCGCCCCTGACAGGTCATCCGTGCTCAACATGACGGCCAGATGACCTCTTCCGGTGCTGGTCCCGTAGGAGGACAGCGGAATTCGCCAGCTGCGCATCGCTCCCACCGCCGTTTGCCCGTCTTCAACGTATCCTCCGAAGCCGGCGGTAATGTCTTTCGAGATCTGGCTTAGCGCTGTAAAAGGCATAGCATGACCACCGCGGCTGACCACCATGCCCTGAAGCAACTCCTGATTTTGCTGATTCCGGACTATCATCGCCTGATACTGCTGGCCATAACTGTTGGTCTCACTAAAGCTCGCCGGCAGCAAACCTGTATTCTTCAGCATTTGAGTTGTTACCACTGCAGGTGTAGTTGTGGTCGCTGATGCCAGCACCGTCGGATAAAACTTTCCAACATAGGATGAGACTGCCTGAGTGAAACGATTGGTTTGCATGGCCACAACCTGCCACTCACGGGATTTCAGATAATCTCCCATATATCTGGCAGCCAACGAGGCCATCACCAGAACAATGAGTAACCCGGCTCCCACGCTCATCGCCACAAAGCCGCCATCATGTTTTTGTTTTTTCATCTCAGTATCCACTCAGGCTGGTACAACCTATCCACAATGACTGGTATGCACCCTGCACACAGCCAGGGGCCCAGAACCCCACAACGCAGAAAGTCCCGATGGACTATCCACTGCCACAACATAAAACCACTCAGCCCAAAAAACGCCGCCTGCAGTGCATCCGTTACCCCCATCCAGCCTACCAGGGCACAAACCAGCCAGACATCTCCCACGCCAAGCTGAGGTCGCCGTCGGTTAACACCGTGACAAATAGACCCCATCACCACCGCCATCGCCGCAGTTTCCATAAAGCGAAGTTCCGGCTCCCGATGAAAAGCGAGACAGAACAATAATCCGCTACATAAACAGGCTGCGGTAAACGGTCGGGGCAACCAACCGCTGGTCGCATCCATCACTCCCAGTTGCAGCAAAAAACTGCACATAAACAGCATTCCGATACGTGTCATCCAGACCTGAGGTGCCATAAGTATCAGCAAACCCGTTACCGCAAACAGCCAGATACCCACCACGACGGCACAATGGCGTGAGATATCCACCTCCGCTGCGGCCAGATAAAGACGTACCGGCCTTAAAAGTACCGCCCCGAAAATGGCGCACCCGATAAAAGCAGGTATGGCATACACAGGAGGAAAAATGGTACCGATAAGAGAGACTGTCATTGAGCCCCCGTTTGCCGCTGATAAATTTTCCAGATCCGGTTTGCATAACGCTCCCGTGTTTCATGCCGGTCAGGCCGGAAACCTGCGTTATAAGAGCCCAGGCAGTTCCAGCTCACCCCACAGACCTGAAAATGTTTCGCAAGGATCCACGTTCCAATCTGCACATTCAGGCAGGGTTTGTTCAGCAAATCATTTTTGTCCCTGATGACCCCCATCGAGACAAGACGGGGAATATGCGTAGAATTCACCATCATCAGTCCATAATCCGTGCTTTTGATTTTCCCCGTTTTTTTGTCCCGGTTATCATTTGTTGCATGCGGATCAAGATTACTTTCACCAATGGCCATGGACTTAATCAGCAGCGGGGAGACATGGTATTTCGCCGCAGCGGCATCAAAGCAGAATGCCTGTACCCACAGCGGCACACTGCACAGCGTCATGAATAAAGCCAGTCGGGAAAAATATCCACACATCCCGCCTCCTCAGCCGTTGTAGTTAAAAACCAGCGTATTGGTACCGGTCCGGCCATTATCTGCAGTGCATTCACTGCTCGCGATTTCTGCCGTTACTTTCGCATCGGTGTGGTTATTGCCGTTTATTTTAATACCGGACGTGCCGCCTGAACGGCTCATACCTGTTGAAATGGATACGCAGGCAGATTGCGGAACTTTGTTTGTGGTAATGGTGAACCCATTATTAAATCCGGTTCCCCCCGCTGTATCCGGCGCCACCACAATCTGGCCACCCCATGAGTTCCACAGTGTCGCGGAACCGGAAGCAGGGTCTCCACTGACCGTCATCCCTTTTGCCGCCCCGGCCTGAATTAACGTGTCGGTCATTTTAGCGCCACTGGTAAAAGCATAACCGTCAACGCCTTTCATCATGCCAATGGTGTTCGTGGCCAGGGTCTGATAGTTTGTCAGCTCCGTACCCGCATCCTTTTTACCCCACATCGACCAGACCGCCGCGGCTATCACCCCAATGATCACCAGAATAAACAGTGCAGTGGCACCGGCATCTGCCGACATTCCCCGGTCAGGCCTGTTGCATGGATTTAATGTTGATACCTCATTCATCATCTTTCCCTCTGTTTCATTTTTCATTGAATTGCTTAACATCAGTACTGCCCCATACTCTCGGTCATCGAAGTCGCCTCAATCACCGCCACGACCACAACGCCAATAAGCGCAAATAACATCACCATTGAGAACAGCATCACGGCTATTCCCCGTCGGTTAACTCGCTTCACAGTTTCCTCGAGCCATTCCTGCCCAAAGCGCGCAATCATCTGAGCGGCCCCGTCCCCACTGACCATAGAGAGATAGTTCACGGCTTCTTTTGAGGGGAAGGCATAACCACATTCACGCAGCGCCATACCAAAAGAGGCCCCCTCCTCCACTTCCTCCATCACTGCGTTCAGACGTACAACGAGCCAGGGAGAAGCAAAGCGGTGGATAACCTGCAGCGCAGTCAGGGTTCTGACCCCAGCGCACAGCAGAGCCCCCATATTGATGAGAAAAATCGCGCCCTGAATATCACTGTAAACCGCCCAGGGTACATGTCTGTCCGCAAGACGACGCAGACGGTCCGGACGTATCCAGTTCGACAGGGACCACCTGGTCCATGCGACCAACAGTGCCAGCCCGGCCCCCATCACCACGCCATGCTCAGTAAAAAAAATCAGCAGGCCGTTAAGGCTTCCCAGCACTCCGGTCCATGTCTGCGGATCTGACATCCCGGCCAGCGTTGGAATAAGCTGCGTCTGAATAACACCCAGCGTGCCACCGAGCATCGCAATGCAACCTAGGGGATAAACGGCCATCCTCATGATCGCCTGTCGGATACGCCGCCGGCAGTCAATCAGGATTTCCGCCTCTGCGAGCGCCTCAGGTAACCGACCACTGAACATACCCGCGCTGATGAGCGCCGCCTCCTCCGCCGGAACCCAGTTTGCAAGAGCATGCTCAAGGGAGTTATCCCCGCTGTTGTCAGTGAGTGCCGCCCGGCAGTCGTCCACCAGAAAACCGAAACCATGAGTCCGCTGCCCAAAATCGGTATACATATTGCTGATTTGCTCCAGCGCCTCTAACAACTTCACGCCATTTCTCATCTGCAACGACAGCATGCGGTAAAAACGCAGACGGTATCCGGACGTAAAAAAACGTCGCGCCAGCGCCCGGCGAAGACGGTATAAAGGACTCATGCAACCTCCTTCAGCGCAGCCATCCCGGCAGCAACGCCTTCTTTAATGGCTTCCTCAACACCCTGCTTCATCCCCTCTCTGACGCTGGCTGCAATTACCATGGCAAGGCGTTCAATCAGCGACGTATCAATGTCACTCGACGATGCAACCTGATCACTTACCACCTGCATCACCTCATCCTCATCAAGAGGAATAATCAAATCGGCATCCAGTGGGTCAACCAGCCCGTCATTCAGTTTGTGAAGCAGATGAATGCGACGGGTAATCCCCCCCATTTCACGGATCCAGTAAGCTTTTGCAGCTTCCTTACCCTGCTGTAATAACAGCCTGAAAAGCGTAGAATCCGTGCGAACCACCTCCGCCACCACACTGCGTCCGGCCACCCCCTTACCGACTGTTGCCACCTGTTTGCCACCGATAATGACCGCCTTCCGGCAGGTCGGGCACCCCTCCTCATTTCTGAAATGAAGATTTTCGGGCTGACAAACCCCCTCCACTGAACAGTACTTTTCCAGATATTCACGTTCTTCGGTGGTGAGATGTTCTTTTTTAACCGACCAGGGAATACGGCACTCGGGACACAGCACCTGAACCAGACGCTGGCTGATAAGCCCGACCAACAACTGGGCATCTGCCACCAGTCCGGCATTTGCACCCATCGTTATCATTCGCTCAGGGATGGAAAAGGCCGAGTTTGAATGCAGGGTACTCAGCACCAGATGGCCGGTCTGGGCGGCAAAAATCCCGGCCAGAATGGAGATAAGGTCACGAAGTTCACCAGGTAAAATGGCATCCGGATCGAGACGTAACGCTGAGGTCAGCACCCGCTGCCAGGCCAGCCTGACTTCCGCCTCATCGGCTTTGTCACAGATAATAGGAGTCTGTATTGCCCCAACGATGCGTCCCTCCGGCGGATCTTCAACCGTCAGTAGGCGCTTTTTATACCGGGTACGCTTCAGATAGAGGTCGCTGCAGGCACGCAGGGTGGTGGATTTCCCGGCTCCGGTCGGGCCGGACAAAATAATCATCCCTTCTGGCAGGCGCAAAGTGCGCTTTATCAGGCGGATTTGTTTCGGCAGAAAACCGAGTTTTTCGAGCGTGGGAACCACATCACCATCATCCGGGATCACGCGCATCACAAAGTGAAGGCCATCTGCTGTCGGGGTGTGGCTGTAACGGGCGCCAAATAACCCCACCTTTCGCAGAAACTTTGCAGCCACACGACCATCCTGTTTTCGGCCGGCGTAGAACTGGGGTTCGGTCACATCACACATGGAAAGGATGATAGTGGCCGCCTGTGCTTTTCCGTCTTCTTCAGCCAGTTCCGAAACGGTCTCCAGTTCACCGTGCACACGCATCTCGATGCGCGTCAGTCCTGGCCGGGTGGTACCGTGAATATCAGACGCGCCGATATCTTTCGCGACCATAAAATAGTTGAGAACATCGCCCTGACGGCTGCTGACCTCTTTTTTGATGTCCTCAAGGCGAAGTCCTTTTTCTCCCTTCTCTGACTGCTGGCGAGCCATTTCACTGTACCTGAGCAACTCTGAACGGGTTACCAGCCTCATTGTGACACCGGGGTTTTCCTCCATCAGAGACATTACCTTCTGCTGCACCGCCACGTCGGTACGCCGCTGGCTGTCAACCAGCAGCTCGAGGATCGTGGTGTCCGGGTTGTGGTAAAGCAGAACCGCATCGTTGTGTTCAGACATAATTCGTCCCTAAAACGTCAGTTGCTGACCGTCACTGAGCGTGACGGATGAGAGCGTTATTGCCTTCACCTTCAGTGATGTCCCCGGAATCACACTTCCCGTCTGTACCAGGCTTTGTCGGCCATCCGGAAATGACAGCGTGGCCTGCAGGGCGTTACCACGGCCACTCACTTCCAGAACCGTAATTCGTCCAGTTGCAGGGGGGGTGTGAACAGGAGTCGCATTCATCTCTGCCGGCATTCCCATAACGAACGGACTGGTCGTGGGCACATTGCCAACATCCCCCGGAGTTTGTGCAGAAGTCAGCTCTTTTAGCAGTCGGGCTGCCTGAACCTTTGCCTCCAGGAGCAGGTTTTTCCCCTGCAGCGCCTCCAGCTGTCCGGCCGTCACGCTGTTACCGGGGAAAATGGGGACTGTATCTGATAAGTCTGCAGAGGATATCGATGCCGCTGCTTCCGTAGCGGGTTCACTGGCAGGCATTGCAGAAATCACCTCTGCGGAAGGAGGAACTGCGAGTGTGGGCTGCGAAAATGCCCCTGCGCTGAACGCCATCAGGAGAACACCACTGATGAAAACACTATTTTTTGGCATAAGCATAAAGATGCCCCTCAATCTGATAAGTAAACTGTCCCTGAGGACTCAGGGTGTAACCCACAGAACTCAGCCGTACCCCCTGCATATCGAGTCCCTGTAAAATCCACTCAGGCATGTGTTTATCAGTGATACTGAACGTGTATTCATGCCAGTCCTGTATCGGCTGGGGCGCATCGTTGCCGGCACCATCACCGGGCATCGCGGGAGGAGTTTTCACTTCGGACAGAGAAAAACTGACCTGGCGTGACTGAAACCACGACACCGCCTGCATCAACTGGGTCCCCGCATCCGGCGCAGTCTCATCCTGTAATGTGAATTTCGCCCATGGAATAAACACCACACCTTCGTTGCCACCTGAAACAAGGTTGAATACTGGTGTACGCTTAAAAACCTGCTTCACCCGCTCCGCAAAGCCTGCCGCCGTCCCACCGGGCTGCCGCTGGTACACCGTCTCCAGCCCCTCAGCACTGCAACGAATCCGTTCGAGACGCCAACGGTCAAGACTTACAGGAACTGCGGCGCGCCAGCGCTGACAGCGGTTCAGAAAGTGTCTGGCCACAGGCATATCTGCCCAGGGATGTGGAAGGTAAACAGGTTCAGGTGTTTTTTTAAACACGTCCTGCACCGGTGCCGGTAACTCCTGCACGACAGGCGCGACCGGAGGTTCGGGTAACCTGCTCCACCAGACTGCACCACCAAGCAGGGCAGCCACTGACAGCACTCCCGCCCCGTATGGCCGCAAAGGATTAGACACGCCCGCCACTCTGGCAAACCGGAGCTGTGCCGAAGATACCTGACCGACCAAAGTGTTCCAGGACAAGGGGAATTCCGGTGATGAAGGTATCGTCCATCCGTCCTCAGGAGCAGGGTTGAAGGACAGAAAGAGCTCTCTCGCCCGGATGATTTGATCTGGAGTTCCGATCACATCTGCCATCGGAGATGGCATCCCCTTCACCGTGGCCAGAAAGACCTGTCTGCCATCATCAAGCTGGTATACCCCATAGCCATTGGGTGTACACTGCTGGCTGAACAGCGCCGCCAGGGAATACAGCTTCTGGTGACGCCAGCCGGCCTCAATTTGCCCCAACGCGGTCAACCGGCTCTTGCCCTGCTTCACCGTCAACACAACGTTCAGAACACCCCGACGTTGTACAGGGGCTCGACGTACCGACTTTTGCTTTTCTTCCCAGCGAAGCCCCGCTACCCAGTTCTGGCGCTGCCAGCGCAGAACCTGCGTACGGGGCTTGCCGGATAACGGAATATCTGCCATATCAGCCACCGTTCCCCATCAGCTCCGGGGTGATAATAATGACCAGCGTACTACGAGAATCATCGCCGTCCCGACCGCCACCCAGCAGGAAATTACCCGGGGTAAAGGTGCCGTTTTTGGTCATCCGGGTATTACTCTGATCAAAACCTGTCAGCACCAGTGCCTGCCCTGCGCGAAGGTTAGTTTTCTGGCTGAGCGAGCGGAGTTTGGTGTACGGCATCTCGATGTACGAGTTGCCGTCTTTGGACGTGAAGTTACGAATAGTCGGTGGGTCAGACAGGTTGAATGCCACCTGCAGTTGCACGTCACCACCATCCTGAATCAGTGGCAGTAACGTCATGTTGAAGCCGGTAGTCATCATACCCGGCGTCAGGGATGTGGGCACCCACATCGGTTGTGGTAGTAGTTGAACTCTGTGCCACGTAGACCGTCTGGTCGGCCATCTGAATAGGTACAGGTGTAAGGTTCGTGGTCACGCTACCCTGCGAGGTGACCACACTGACATCGCCCTGCTCTGACAGAGCTTTAATCAGCAGACTGGAGCCGGCAAATTTAGCCGCACTTCCGGTTGCTGAATCCAGAATAGATACCGACGCCGACGTTGCGTTGGTGATATCACCACTTACATTATTGAGTGAAGCACCGGCTGAGCGCAGGGACTTGTAAACGATATTCCAGTCCAGTCCCAGTTGTTCCTTACGTGAAGTACTGACACTCAGTACCTGAACGTTGAGCCTGACCTGGCGGTTCATCTGACGGTTCTGCTGCTCAACATACGCCGCGATACTGTTGAGTACAGAAGGGGTATCCGTTACCGTCAGAGTGCCGGTACTGGCCGACAGCCAGAAACGTCCCTTTTGCGGAGTCACCATGGTTTCCAGCGTCTTTTTCATATCGTCATAGACATTACGGCTCTGGTCGACCGTCGTCTGCTGCGAAGAGCTTGAATCCCCTGACACCGAACTGTTTGTACTGCCACCACTGGTTCCCATACTGCTTGTTGAACCCGAGGTAACACTGGCATTACTGGTAATATTGGTATTCAGAAATGTGAACTGGAAAGTACGCGTCTCCAGGAGTGAAAACAGAATTGCCCCGTTATCCATACGCGGGGTGAGGCCTGTCCTGGCCGAAATCATGTCCAGCAGACCGGACAGTTTGCCCTGCCAGCGCAGGCCACTCAGTACCACTGGTGTGGCGGTCGCGCGTGCCGAATCAACAGCGCCGCCCAGTTGATCCAACGGAATTCTTCCATTGTTATCCGGTGTGGCTTCGGGGTTGCCTTTACCGGCAGGTATTCAGAACGGGGATGTGGTCTACCTCAATTAGGAAAATCTTTAATGATAAGAAAATATTACAAAGTCAGGCTCCGTATTGCAGCTACAGCCATCGTCGCCGCACTTTCGCTGCCGGCCTGTACTTTTCAGGAAATGGACAGGATGTCGCGCAGTGCGCAAGCCAGCGGTGATATTGCCCGCGGTCATGTCAGTGAGCAGATGCGATCCTCACAGGGAGCGCTGGTCTGGACGGATAAACCCTGGGTCAATCTCAAACCCGTCCCGACAGTGTCACGGGGTATCCCTCAGGAAAACTTCCCTGACTGTCAGATAACGCTGGCACGGGACGGACTGACTCTGCCGGAAGTTGGAGAGCGAATCACTGCGCTTTGCGGCGTCAGGGTAATTTTTTCACCCGATGCGCTGGCAGCAGGTCAGTCGTCCGGTACCACGCGGGCACTGAATGGTCCATTACCGATACCGGATAACCAGACCAGTTGCCCCTGCGTCACCGTGCCAGTTAATGCCGACCCACCTGACTGTTCACGCAGCGCATCCACCAGACCCGGGACTTCAGGCATCCAGACCCACAGCCGGTTAGCCACAATGACATGTCGGATACGGCTGTCAGGAGCCACCGGCAGGGCCAGTTCTGACAAGGCGACCGTTCCGTCCGTCAGGGTATGTCGGTAGCGCCAGTCATTAATTCCCGCAGCCAGCAATAACATTTGCCGGGCCAACAGATACGAACTCCCCGACTGCTGCGCTTTGACAACCTCGCTTCGCTGAGTGGTCTGGACATGTCCGACGACAAGCAGAAATACTGTGCCCAGAGCGACAATGAACCAGCCCATAGCTACGACCGGTCAGCCGGTTTATCCGCAACTGAAACCAGGCACTGCAGGCGGGAAGCTTCAGCAAATAAGGGCTTGTCAGCTTTCTTATAAAGGTCAAACACCTGAACCAGCGCCGTCTCAAAGTTGCCTTTAAATACCAACGGTGCGTCAATGCGGTAATCCGTAGGGGTCTGCCAGATAACCACCCAGTGTCCTCCCCCCGGACAGTCAGCTCTTCCGGCCCAGTCAGTCAGGGACTCTTTGAGCGTGCTGCCGACAACCGCCTTCCACTCAGGGCCACTGGCCACTGCAGCTACAGGCGTACCGGTTAACGGTTTTGTTGTCGTGGCCAGTACCGTAGCCGTCGCCGGATTTACAGCCTTAACGGTTGAGGGAGACGGTGTTTTAGCCTGAGCCTTCTCTCCCACAGGCGCCGGTGAATGAGACGCCGACAGGGTGGTCCCGGTCAGGTTTTTTCCTGTGAACGGATTGCGCGGAGCCGGAGAAGAGACTTGTTTCACGGGGGGGGCAGAGGACACTCCTGACGTTACCGGTGTCCCACCAGGTCTCAGGGCAGGGACAGGAAGTGACTGACTGACCGGTTTCAGTTCAGTACCTTTCTTCGCCGCCAGGTGCTGGCCGGCGATCACGGGTTCAGCTTTATTCCCCGGCAGAACGCCGGTATAAGGATTGCGGGTGGTTTCCGGGGAGGAGGTTCTTGCGGCGCCGGTCACGGCGGGTGTGACAGATGTCAGTGCTTTAGTTTTAGCCTGTACCCGATATGCATCACGCAATACGAAACAGACCTCCCGGTTGACTTCATCCACGGACATTCGCCAGGCAGGACCGGCGACCACCTGCAGTGCCTCACTGAGTCGCATCGGCCCAATTTTGCGCTGAACGGCCGGTAACGGCCGGTTCAGCAGCTCAGAAAAGTCAGCACCATAATGTCCGCACAGGGAATAACCAGACTGAAACAGCAGGTAGCGAAATCCGTCACCGACTGAGTTAACCAGTTGCCCTGGCATAGTAATATCGATGAGCTGGTTGAGCGGTTCCCGCTGCGCATCCGCACTTTTAATACTGACCAGCGTGTAACGCCCGCTGCGAGTCACCTCCGGTGATCGCTGGTAAATATCAGAGAAGACGGAAGGCTGCTGACTCTGTGCAAATGCGCTGTCGCGAGCGGTTTGGGTGGAGGTCTGCTGTGCACACCCGGCAATCACCAGCGGCAGGCTCAGGCAGAAAAGCGCTTGTGTGTTCATGAAAAATCCCGTGGATGACCGTAATTACGGCAATCGTGCGGAGATTTGGCTTAGCGCTCAATAAACAACTCTTTATGCAAAAATGAAAAAAAAAGCCAGCATCATTGCTGGCATTCTGCATACATGAATTTACTCAATGTAAAGAAGGTCGATAACCCTCGATGTTAATGACGCGGTTGTTCCAGCGTCTCGCGGTTCAGACCTGTGGATTTAATCACCACTTCCAGGCTGACACCATTGTCAAGCAAGGCATACGCAGTTTCCAGTAACGTCTTCTGCTCACGCTCAAGGCTGGCCTGACGCTCCTGCTGAATACTCTGCTGAATACCCTGCTGGATACCTTCTTCTTTCAGTTGCTGTGCAATTGTGCCCATGATCAACTCCTTATACTCCGGGATCTCACCGGCCAGTTCGTATAAAAACGGCGTGATACTCTCGCTTGTCATGCCATTGTAGATAATATAACACAGGACGGCTTCCACCTGCGCCCGGGTATTTCCGGCTAGTCAAATCAGCTGTACAACATCACGCAGCAGCGATGCAGCGTCGCGATGCCGGATATCCCGCTGAACCAGCTCCAGTAATGCCATACGACGGTGAGACTGCAGGTCGCAGTCCTCCATGACGCTGACATCCACCAGGGGCCACGGTCGGGAGTAAACCTCCCGCGCCAGCGCCGGTACATCGAAACAGTCCATCCAGTCTGTACTGTATGGGTAAGGCCGCACCATTCCCTGATAAAACAGTAACGGCACCACCACCGGCAGTGTCCCGTTACCCTTTTTCAGGTGGGCATCCATCACTGCCATCGAGTAACGCATCATCCGCCAGGCCATCATCCGGTCTGCGGTCGACTGGTGTTCCACAAGACAGTATATGTACCCGGCGTGACCTTCTGCGGTTTCCACCGAATACAGTACATCCGAGTGCAGTTCGCGAAGCTTCTGATCCACAAAACTACCCGGTTCAAGCTTCAGCGTATCGAGACGAACCTGCGCGCGGATATCTGCGGGAAGATGAACTGCCAGGAAATCCCTCGCAGTGTCCGGCTCACGCAGAAAAAGCTTAAACAGGCCATCGTGCCCGGGCCGGTTATGACCCTTTTCGTTATCCATTCCGTATCCTTCATATGTTCAAAACATAATGCCTTCCACAGGAAGGCATTATTCAGCGACAATTTTCAGGACAGCACATAAAGCGCATGTCTGGCCACACTGTGCCCGAACGGCGCGAACGGGATATCATCGTCGAAGTCCATTGGCGGCTCATTTGCAGGATGCTGTTGAGGTGGCATCCCGCTGTGAGAAGGCGCTGCTGGTTGCTGAGGCTGACCCCAGCCGCCCTGTTGCTGCCCACTTCCCGCACTATTTCGTCCGCCCAACATCTGCATCGTACCTGACTGGCTGACGACCACTTCTGTAGTGTACTTTTCAACGCCAGACTGATCCGTCCATTTGCGGGTGCGTAATGCACCTTCGATGTATACCTGGGAGCCCTTACGCAGATACTCACTGGCAATTTCGGCCAGCTTGCCGTAAAGAACCACCCTGTGCCATTCAGTGCGCTCTTTTTTGTCACCGGTCTGTTTATCTGTCCAGGTATCTGAGGTTGCCAGACTGAGGTTTACCACGGCACCGCCATTTGGCATATAACGCACCTCAGGATCCTGTCCCAGATTTCCCACCAGAATAACTTTGTTTACACCTTTAGAAGCCATGAGTATCTCTCCTTAAGCCTGTTCACGCTGTGACCATGTGCCCTGTTTGAGCGCATGTTCTGCCTGAGACTGAGTGGAAAAGTACTCAACAGATTCACGGGATACCGGCCCTTCTTCATTTTGCGTGCCGATGTAATATCCGGCACCACTGCGAAGGACCTGTAAAGGTAAGGATAACCCGGCAAATTTTGCTGCCAGTAAACCAGTAGAAGATGATGGTGAAGTTAACATTGATTGTTCCTTTTACATTAAGTCAGGAACACACCTTCCTGACGGAAAGTGTGTTTCCATCAGGAAGGGTTAAGGAGAACTCAGAACGAATCTTCCGCGTACTGCTTCTGCGCGGGCTGGCTCTGGGCCGGAGGAGTGGAATCCGGTTTTTCTGCCTTATAGACAATTGCACCGTCAATTTTTATCCAGTCAACCCGGATGAGGCGAGTCTTCAGGCTGACACGGTTTTCACCGGCATGATCACCTTTTGCAAGGGTAAAAATATCGGATTTGATCCCACTGAGAACAAAACCGATCATTACTTTTTTGTCCTCATCACAGGACTTCTGGCAGCGGTTAATTAAACTCGTTGCGTCTTTGCCTGCGACTGTGACATCAAAGCGGGTGTAGTCTGCATTATCTGTCGGACCACTAAGGGCATTCAGCGTACAACAGGTAAACTTACTGTTACCGTTGACAACCTGACGTACATTCGTGATATAGCCCAGACCGTTGATATTCAGATTAAAGTAGTTAGTTTCTTTAGACATGATGTTTCTCCATGGAATGAAATCGTTGCGGAGAAAACATCTACCCTGGCGGGATGATGGATTCCCGCAGGGATATCAACGCTGGCAAAACGCTGATGATCAATAAGTTTAAAATATCTTCATCGCAAAATGCTGCGACAGCCGTTTCCAAAGATTAAAGGGCTGTACCACCCGAAGGCGTCACCTCTCAGGCTACGATGACATTGGTGTGCAATCACCCGAAGGCGTCCCTCTCAGATTGCCGGAACATTGGTGTTGTGATCACCCGAAGGCGCTCCTCTCAGATCACTGGAACATTGGTGGTCGCTAAGCGACATAAGGTTCGCGACCATTTTTAGAACATTAGTTAACCCTGTCAACCCGTTAAATATTTTTTGTCTCGCCATAAAAAAATGGCCCTCGCTAACGCGAAGGCCATTTCTCAACCAAACTGTTGCACCAGAACATGAGGTAAAATCAAATCTCCGAAGCCGGTCAATGGCTCAGCGCGGTTTTCACGGAGTGATTGCGCTTTGAGGACGGATCCTTCGAGTAAAGATCGTTCTCCTGACTGGAGTTGCGAAAGGCATGCAAAGCTTTCGAACCGTTCCACAGCCATGGGTGCTGCTCTTATCAAAGCGATATAAGGCTACCAGAATTCAGCGAAAGAAAACAACCCGTTAGTATTCTAGGCTGGCGAAGGTTTTCGTCTGCGTCCTCTGGGGCCCTTGTTACCATTGTTCACGATACCTTTGCACTCCGGATATTTCAGGCAGCCCCAGAACAAGCCACTCTTTCCATTGCGCTGCAACGTCTTGCCGCCACATACAGGACAGGGTGGTGAAGGTGGCGCCTGCATAGTCAGTGGCTGTGATCTCCCCTGAGCGACCAGCTGACTGACCCACTGACTTTGCTTTGCCATAAAGTCATCCAGGCTCACCCTGCCTGCAGCTACCTCATCCAGCATCTGTTCCCACAGTGCCGTAAGTCCGGGATTCGTTAACGTTCCTGGCAACACATCCACCAGGTTACGTCCAAGAGGTGTTGACTTAAGCGTCTTTTTCTCACGCACCAGAAACCCACGCTTCAACAGCGTGTCGATTATCCCGGCCCGTGTTGCTTCAGTTCCTATCCCCGCATTCTCTTTGAGCACCTTTTTCAGCGCGGCGTCAGTAACGAACGCCGCCGCATTGGTCATCGCGGCAATAAGAGTTCCATCGTTGTACGGAGCAGGCGGTTTTGTCTGCAGTACCTTCTGCTCAGCGCCCTGCACCTGGCAGACCTGGCCCGCCTGCATGGCGGGCAGTGTGGTTTCACCAGTATTATCCTCATCATCTTCGGACATTTTGCCAAACAGAGATTTCCAGCCGGGTTTCACCAAAACGTTACCACGGGTACGGAAAAGCTGACCGCCAATATTAAATGTGGCCTCAGTCACGTCAATTTCCATCTGGGGCAGGAACTGGGCCAGGTAGTGCAACCTGACCAGCTGATAGACATTGCGCTCAGCATCACTGAGTTTGCTCAGATCACCAGTATGTTTTGTCGGAATGATACCGTGATGAGCGGTAATTTTTTTATCATTCCAGATACGTGACACAAACTGAGTGTCCAGACTCGCGACCACCGGCTGTAGCGCCGGATCAGTTCCGACCACAGCAGACAGTACCTGTGGGATTTCTTCTCGCATCGATAACGGCAGATAACCACAGTCAGTTCTGGGATAGGTCGTCAGTTTGTGGGTTTCATATAACTTCTGGGCGATATCAAGTACCGTCTGGGCTGGCATCCCCCAGTGTCGGGAGCAGGCCTGTTGTAGTGTGCTCAGGCTGAAAGCCAGCGGCGCTGATTGTTTTTTCCTCTCGATCTGGCAATTGATTATCGCAGCCGTTGGCGTTTGCCGACACAACTGAACCACCTGTGCCGCTACCCCCGACTGGATACAACGCTTCTCTTCATCGCAATACTGTGCAGCCGGTACCCATTTGGATGGAAACAACACGCCATTCACGGCCATCGTGGCAATAACTTCGAAGTACGGTTTCGACACGAAGTTATCAATTTCACGATCACGCTTTACCACTATCGCCAGCGTTGGCGTTTGTACCCGGCCAACTGAAAGTACGTTACCGATACCCGCTTCACGCCCCAGGAGTGTAAACAGGCGAGTCAGATTCATACCGATCAGCCAGTCAGCCCTGCTCCTGCCCACGCCAGCATAATAAAGCGATTCAGTTCGGGAAGACGGCCACAAATCAGCTAACGCTGACCGGATACTGGCATCATCCAGAGCTGACATCCACAACCGGAATACACGCCCCTGAAACTTGCAGTAATCCAGCAACTCACGGGCGATTACTTCACCTTCCCGGTCAGCATCCGTGGCAATTACCACCTCATCTACCTGTTTAAGCAGACGGTTAATTACCGCGAATTGGGCTTTTGCATCCGCTTTGACTACCAGTTTCCACTGCTGTGGTAATAAAGGAAGCACATCGGTGCGCCATGGCTTACCATACTGTTCGCCATATACTTCCGGTTCAGCTGTCTCCAGCAGATGGCCGCGAGCCCAGGTGACTGTAACTCCCGGACCATTCAGGAATCCTTCGCCTCTTTGAGTGGCGCCAAGAAACTTCGCAATATCTCTGCCCTGAGAAGGTTTTTCACACAACACCAGACGCATGATAACACTCCTTTCAGAAAACCAGCCTTTCTGCGGGCTTAACCATCGATGCGTTTCGAATCAGCGACAAATAAAGAAGGGTCAGCCACAATCTGTTCTTCTAACGGTTCTTACAGTAATTGCACAATATCTGCTTTGTCTGCTTTTGCATTTGCCGCCAGTAGAAGTTCAATACTCTCCTTACTGACTGGGGGTGAAAAAGAGGAACGTTTTTGCCCCAACAAAACAGCTTCGTCAATTTCACCTGCGTTCCTGATTGCCTCATGGTACTGAGCATTCTGTAATGCAAAATCGCGGCGGTTCACCTGAAAAAAACGATATTTCTGAGCGGCACCATAGATCTGACGGATTAGATGGCCTCCCCGTCGAAGGCTACGGTGAAGCTCTTGCCGGGAGATAAAACCATAATGCGCGGCCTGAAAAGCCTGCATTGCCAGTTGGTCAAAGCCAACCAGAAGCCATACACATCGATAACCCAGAGGTGTACGACTGAAAACTCCAATATTTAAAGGAGAAGCACAGTTGACCTCAGAAATAGTCGCCTGAGGGGGTAGCATTGACATTGACTTCTTGAGTGCAACAAGCTCTTCATTCATCTTGACCGAAGCGGACTGCAAAAGTGTCTCAAGCTCAAGCATCTTCTGATCAGCATACGGATTGTCATTAAATGAATCGGCATTAATACGACCTGCTTTTTGAATGAAGGCTGGCATACTGAAAATAAGACTCTGACGACGCTCTTTTTTCTTCCCCTCCTTTTCCCCCTCTTCTTCCGGAGGACGCCCCTGCCACAAATTTATTGCATAATCAGTATTCAACGCTATGTTCAGCGCCGAACGTAAAGCACCCGCTTTTCTGGACACTGATACCTGTTCTTTCTCACTCATCACCAACCCCTCACCATCGAATAAAACGTATTTAGTGAGGGCGATAATTAGTCAGGTAAGCCAGAAGTCACAATGCAAAATTCTTAATCCAAAGATTAGGTTTTCAATAAGTGGTCGTTTTGTACTATGCAGTCTCGGGCAGTAAAGCTCATTTTTTAACCAACAAGCCTTCTGGCAGACCCAAATACACTCACTGGTTATTTTTTATACCATGCTGCCACTGGCAGCAAAGCTCATTTTTTAACCAATACATTTTCTGGCAGACCCAAATACAGTCTCTGGTCATTTTTTATACCGTGTTGCCACTGGCAACAAAGCTCACTTTTTAACCAATATACTTTCTGGCAGACCTAAATACAGTCTCTGGTCATTTTTTATACCATGCTGCCACTGGCAGCAAAGCTCATTTTTTAACCAATACACTTTCTGGCAGACCTAAATACAGTCTCTGGTCATTTTTTATACCGTGTTGCCACTGGCAGCAAAGCTCATTTTTTAACCAACACACTTTCTGGCAGACCCAAATACAGTTTCTGGTCATTTTTTGTACCATGCTGCCACTGGCAGCAAAGTATATTTTTTAACCAGTCATTGAGAGGAATTCATTCTCTGACGAATTTGCTCCACCATCGCCTTCACGACTTCCTGACCTGCAGGGACATCAGCTTCAGCTGAGCATGTCGGGATTTTCCCGGCAGCGGATGGCTCAGCTGGCACGACAGATCTGCTCTTAACAGGCTGAGTGACAGCAGGTTCCAGACGATACAGTCCTGCCCTCGCTTGCCTGAGTGTAGTCAGCAAGTAGCCCACCGGATTGCTGATACGTTTCTGGTGCCAGCCATTCACCACGCTGAGGGCGATCTGTTCAGCCTGAACTGGTGATTTCTGTGCAAGCTGATTCAACTGTTGAGCCAGCATGGGTTGTTCACTTTCCGGCAGGATGGACTGCAGACCATCAGGCCACACGAACCCCTCGGGTATTCCGGCAACCGCATTTTTGCCACTCTGGGGAGATACGTACGTTTTTTTAATCACACTTTGTGTGAAAGAACGTACGTTATTGCAGTCCGGTTGCCGGACTCTGTCGTAACTGTCTGATTTCAGGCTGAGTCTGCTATCCGGACTCGGTGATTTCTCCCCCCTCTCACTACTGGGTCTGTTTACCGGACTAAGTGATTTATGCTCATTTTTTATGCTATTCAGACTGAGTCCGGTACCCGGATTTTGATGAGTGCGGGCAACATCACCCACCTTGGACGGGCGGGTCAGACGTTCCGCAATTTCCGTCATCCGCGAATGCCTGTGACGCATCATCGGATCATCAAGTATCCCGTTCAGTACATGAAAGGCCGTGTCGCTGACCTCTCTGTATTTGTGCTGGCAGGCTTTACCCACCATATCCAGCCATCCCGGGTCAAACATCTCTGCATCCTTCGCACTGACTGGTTCATCATGCTGGGCGTAAATATTTCCCCGTACCCGGCCCCCGGTATCACGCACCCGCTTGCACAAACTCAACCAGCCCGTTAGTCGAAGCATGGTCAGCGCACGGCTCACCGTATCGCGTGACGCCTGTCCGGAACCGGGGGAAGAAAGCAGTTTCTGAAGTTCATCATATGAGGGGAAGATGGCGCCGTCGTTCTGCAGGGCATACTGCCGTATCATTATCCAGCACATTTTATCCAGAGGAGAAAGGCGCATATCCAGGATTAGCGCCCGCGGGTAGGCGTCGTGAATATTACCTGTAAACAGCAGCCCGTTACGCTCCTGCCCCGACGACCCCGGCGTACCGTCAAGCCGTGCCTGCATCTTCGACAAGGTGTAGTCAATGATATCATCTGCAGGCAAACGGTGAACGGATGAACCGGGTTCTTCCATCACCTGAGCCGGAGTTTGCATCGTTCTTTCTGTTGTTATCGATGCGTCTCTCATCGTTTCAGTTCCCGGTTATAGGTCTGGTGAGACATAAATAACCAGCTTTTACCTGCATCCTTACTCAGCAGACGCCAGCGTAATCCCAGATCAATCTTGAGATAACCTGTCTGTCCTATCTGGCTGTAGACTCGCTTTCCCTGCTGGTACAGGGAAAGCAGTGTACGCGCCTTTGACGTGACAGCTTTACTCACATTTCTCGGGTCAGTACGGTAAAACTGAAAGGAGGGTGCCAGTGAATCCATCAGGCTACCTCCCCCGTACACCAGTTTTTGATTAATCCCCAGATCACCGTGAGACTGACATCAGCCTCTTCCGCAATAAGCATCATAGTTTCAAGAGAGTTAAGACTTTCTATATCGCTGATATTGGCCTCATGCCAGAGACGCCATATCTTCGCTTCACACTCCTCATCAGGTGACTGGCAACGTCCCTGACGTGTCTGGATCCCCTCGAGCCGCCGTTTAGAACTGACATCTGAAGCATTCAGACCAAAGAAGATCCCCATCATCTCTATTGATGCACCAAGAGCAATAGCACGATCAATTCGTTCGCTACGCTTTTGCTCACGATTGGCCTGGTCCAGCATTCGTTTTAGATTTTCATGATGTATTGCTACATTTAAAACAGAAACAGGGCTGCCTGACAGATAATGCAGTTCTTCCATCGTCAGACTTCTGAGGAGACGCATTTCTTCAGGTTTCAACCCCAGCGCCTCACATCGCCGAATATTTCCACCTCTCAGTTCCATAACCAGATTGAACAAAAGACTGTTGGCACCCTGTGCAAGTGAAAAAGTCATATCGCCTCCTGAACGTGAACACTTTCATTATCCAAGACAATTAATTGATTACAGGCCCCTGGAGCGAGAATAAACGCCAGAACGTTAACCATTGGATACCTCCTGAAGCGAATGCTCCTCACTGCGATAGTCCATAGCCGGATAAATCTCAGCCTGCCTACCAGCTGTCCATGCAGCCTGCCTCACTTTTTTGGCGTTACGACACCCTTCCGGCTGCCGTACTTTCGCAGGGGTCAGATTGCGCTGCTGCTGTGTTAACCAGCGGTCGAGTAGAACTTTTTCTGATGTTTCAGGTTCAAATGACTCCAGAACCGTCCATACTCCGGCCACCCAGTACAAACGGTATTCATCCATACGGCGACGGATAGTGGAAAGTTTCAGTAACGGATGTGCGCACGCGGTATGGAGATAATGTTCGGCATCACGCTTCAACTGACGGGAGACAACGCCAAACAGATAACCCGCCACCGCCGGACGTTCACCAAGCCCGTAAAATGTTACGCTGCGACGCTTCTTATGATCACTGTTCTGATACCAGCCGTAATAGCTGCGACAGCCCGCGGTCATGCAAACCACTGTAACCAGAGCATTCAGCCAACCCGGAACCGAAAGAGCATTACTGGGGATATTCCTGCAGGTCTCACTTGTTATTTCTCCCGGTACCACGCTCGCCGGGGTTACATCGTATTTCATCATCAATGCCTGGGCCTGCCGTAAAGCCACTGATGCCTCATAGGGATTACCTGTTTTTTCGGCCAGTACCATTAGCTTCTTGATACGTGAAAGAACTTTTTCATTCGCCGACACGAGTCACCTCCTCAATTTCCGGATATGCCACAATATCAAGCATCTCAGGACGAATACGGGTCAGCCTTAGCTGAACACCGCAACACGGGCAGGCATCAAATATTACCGACAGCCCGCGCTTTGCTGCATTCACTACGCCTCGACTTCCGACAGGAATAACCGCCAGTCCACTGCTCAGCTCCTGTGTGGTGACAACCGTGGCACCGACCCACTGGTAATGTGAGCGGGGCTTTTTCAGACTCTTCATTGTTTTTTGTCTCCTGATTCTCGCCATTCCTGACAGTACATGCACAGGCTTACCCCGGGGATGGACTCACGGCGCGAGTCAGGGATTTCATCACCACAGTCCCGACAATGTCGTCGTGATACATGTCCCTTAATCCGAAGAGCAGCCCGGATTTCGGCAAACCTGTTGTCAATGTTTACCTGCGATTCGTTCTGAGCCATCGAATCATCAACATCAATGCTCATGCCTCCTCCCGTCATTTTGTTCAGCCGCCATATTTCTCTGCAGCTCGCGCAGACGGCGAATAACACGAATAAGGCGCAGACTCTTCACTACATGCACATCGTCAAAAACAGGCGTATCTCCCGCTGATTGGGAGCCAAAGAAGTTGAGACAGAACATAAACATGTTGAATTGTTTATTCGGCACGTGACCGGAAAGCCCTGCCAGAAAAAGAGCAAATTCTCCGCCGTGTTCTGAAACAGAGAACCCGGCCGCACTGGCATTTTTATCTTCACTGACATGAACCTCACAGCCCATCGCCTCTGCAAGTTCATAAGCAAGCCGGTAAGCCATGTCCTGCAGATGTTCGATATCATCCTGCAGAGCCGGAATGACCCAGATATCAGTAACAGGCTCGAGCCCTACGTTGGCAAACTCAACTGAGGAAAGTGCTGGTTCTGTGGGTAAAAGTGAGAGACCCGGCATCTCGCTGGCAATACTAACGGCGTCAGAAGGAGTATCCGCAGTCAATCCCACCTGAGCGCCAGCGAAAGCTGATGCACTGACAGCGATATTTCCGGCGTCGGGAATAAAGTGGTACTCATCAGGAATAACATCACCGGTTAAAACTGAGGGCCCCCCGAGGAAATCGTTCTGGACTTCAGCTTTAGGTAAACGAGGTGATCCACAAGAACCGAACCATTCGCCGGTCACATCATCGTTATCCCCATTGTCATTATCTGGATCTGGTTGTTTAGGTAAGACAGGGGCGTTATTCAGCTTCGGTTTTAAAGAGGAACCGCCTTGTTGATTCTCATCGTTTGCAGTACCCGGCAATGATGCAGTGCTCTGCCATGTCTGGCGATCTGCATCCACCAGATGAGATGCCACAGGTTCTGGCTCACCAAATAACTTTCTCTGGTTACGTGCCTTAGGATCCAGCTCAAGTAGCCACCGATCATAGTTAAGAGAAGGGTGTGGTAAAACATTCACCAACATACCGATAAACTCATCTCTGAACATTTCGAAGGAATACACCTCCGGATCGTCAAACTGAGTACAGACATGACCGAAAATCTCATTAAAATCACTATCAGTCTCAGTCATCACCGAATATTGCTGCCAAATTTTTAAAGCATCAGCTCGCAAATTTAATAAATTAACTATCTGGGGCTTACCTAACCCAGAAACCAGCAACTCCGGCATAAAGGGATAAAGATATTCCACCGTATGTTCCATACGGCTGATCATTGAGTTGTGAATGGGGTATCCCTGCTGTCCGAGCAGGTCCGCCAGCTCTCGCAGGGTTACCGTTCGTCCAAGAGTTTCTTCATGAATGGCGCGGGCTTTTTTTATTCCCAGCGCTTTGTCGATAAAGGTTAGATCCCCCCTTACATCATTCTCGGCCAGATGCCCTACCAGACATTCAAGCCTGCCAGGCCATGGCTTGAACAGAGCATGGAAGCGGTAAAAGCGTTCATCCTGTGTTTCAGCAAACAGCTCTCGCAGAATGGCGTAGCGGGTGTTACCACCATCGCTGAAAATATAAGGAGAGCCGGGGATATCCGGGTTTTTCGTCACTTTCGGGACCGTATCCAGACCACGGGCTCTGATGGATTCCTTGATTTCATCGTACTTAGGATTGCGTGTTGTGCGAGGATTGTCCGGATTAGGAGCTACCTCATCGAGCGTCAGCACCATCGGCATTTCACTGGTCGGCATAATCGCAACAGCAGCGGTTGTAGCTGCAGATGATTCCTTCGCCCCCTGTAGCAGCGCATTATTAAGATTTAACAGTGGTGCTTTAGCCATAGCTCACCTCCCCATAACCAAGGTGATACTCCGAGAAGCGCATATACTCCCCCTCAAAGCGAACTTTGACAGTGCCCAGCGGCCCCTGACGTTGCTTACCCAGAATGATTTCAGCTATGCCTCTATCCGGGGAGTGCTCGTTATAAACTTCATCGCGGTACAGGAACATGATGACATCCGCATCCTGCTCCAGTGAGCCGGAATCCCGAAGGTCACTGACCATCGGACGTTTATCCTGACGCTGTTCAACGCTGCGATTGAGCTGGGATAAAGCTGCCACAGGGCACCTTATCTCTTTGGCCAGTGACTTGAGCGAACGGGAAATCTCCTGAATTTCCTGAGTGCGGTTCTCCCGGCCAGGACAACTCATTAACTGAAGATAATCAACAAGAATAAGTGAGGGCTGACCGTATTTACGCACATTACGCCGCGCGCTGATACGTAACGTGGAAGGCGTCTGATAACTGGTATCGTCTATCAGCAAACGTCCTTCCCAGGAGGTCAGTTTTGCTACGGCATCCGCAAGTAAACTCCACTGCCCTTCGCTCAGCAGACCTTTGCGCAGGTTATCGAAGGGCACTCTGGCCAGCATTGAAAGCAGACGCATTATCAGCTGCTGGGTTGGCATCTCTATGCTGTAGAACTGAACGGTCTTGCCGGGACTGCCTTCCAGCGCAGCAACGGCATGTTTCAGTGCTTCTGCCGTTTTCCCCATTGATGGCCGGGCACCCAGTAAAATCAGGTCACCGTCCTGCCAGCCACAGGTTTTCTCATCCAGTTCAGCAAAACCTGTCGCTGTACCGGTCACACCGCTTCCCCCACTGACCGATTCCAGCCAGCTGACCGTGTCAGCGACCTGAGTCGTTACGCTCAGACAAATGTCGGGGTCACAGGCCTGCTGAGCCAGACTAAATAACTGCTTTTCGGCCTTTTCAATCAGACCGGGTATATCCGCATCGCCGACTGAGGCCAGTTGATGTAGCTCATGCCCCAGCTTAACCAGCCGTCGCTTACGACTGTACTCGCGCACAATTTCGGCATAAGCAACGATATTGGCGGCGCTGGGCGTGTTTTTTGACAGTTCAGCCAGATAAGCGACCCCCCCGCACCGCTCCAGCAGATCTTTTCGCTCCATGGATTCGGACAGGGTTATCAGGTCAATGGGCAGGCCAGCACTGACCAACCGTTCTATCTCCCGAAAAATGATCTGATGCTGGCCATAATAAAAATCTCCGGAATTCAGAAGCGGCGCAATTTCATCCCAGCGGTCGTTATCGAGCATCAGTCCGCCCAGAACACCGGTTTCAGCTCCGACATTAAACAGCATGGATACTGCAGAAACAGATTTATGGCTCATACCTCATCCGCCCCCTGACCAAATCCGGGCTGAGGCCGGTTAACCAGAACCGCATCAAACTTATCTTTCCATTGAGGAAATAACTCACAGACCAGGTGGTGCATGGACTCCGCTGCCGGCAGGCTTACCCGGTCAGTTTTATATTCGAGACGATGTACTGGCTGCCCGCACGCATGCCCACGTTTGTAGACTTCCAGTTGCTCTATTTCGGTATTCAGCATTGATATGGCAATACGGTCTGACTGGGGGTACTGACCTTTATCCACGATTGCCTTGAGTTCGTTGAGGGTGTTTCGATCCAGTACAGTGGGTTCAACACAGTTGGCGAGAATTCGAATATCGGGAATATGGATACCGTAGGGTTCCAGAACCAGAAGTTTGGATAAAAGACGTACAGTGCCGCGTAGGAACTCACGTACATCGGGTAAAATCGGTTTAATAACACCCATGACGCTTTGAGTCGCAGCGAGCACCACGAGCTCCACCATCACCCCGCCAGCGCCTTTGGAATCGACGATTATGACGTCATATTGTCTGAAAAGAGGATGCTGCAGGACATTACGCAGACGCATTCTGCCATCAGCTGCATGCAGCATATCATTGGAAAGACGATCGTCAGGATCGTTGGAAATGATGACGTCAAGATTGGGAATAACCGTGCGGGAAATGATGCTGTCAGGTTTGTTAAGGTCAGCAGTCTGCATGAGTAATTCATACAGTCCGCAGGGTGCTTCATAGTGAAGTTTAAAAATACTGCTGGCTGTTGGCTGATTATAATCACCATCGATTAGCAGTGTTTTCAGACCAGCATCGGCGGTGTAACCCGCAATATTGCCTGCCTTGGTTGACTTCCCTTCTCCGCCCTTAGTGGATACTACTGGCAATACTACCGGGAATTGTTGCTCATCAGGGAGTAACAACGAATGCGGTGAAACCTGCTGTGCCAAATGAATACTGGCGTCTGGTTTTCTTTCTACAGACTCCCCGGTTGAAACCTGGGGGGAACACTTAACGCGAGATACAGTTTGCATGCAATACACTCGAAATTTATTCGAATGTGTTCGCCTGCCTGCTACCAATTCAAAAAGTCAAAGCGGTGTCTAACTTTTTGACAAGGGGATTGAAAATCCCCGTGTCCGTGGTTCGATTCCGAGTCCGGGCACCACTTATTCAGAAAATCCAGCCTATGGCTGGGTTTTTGCTTTTCTGGGAATGGAAATCCGTAGCCCCCATCTCTGGCCTGATTAGCTATAACGGGAAGGCCAGATTTTCTCTGGCGCAACGCCCAGCGCTTCGGCGATCAGCCGCTCATCTTTGGGCCTGGGTCAAAAGCTTACTTAGCTACAGGGAGATTATTACCAGTAATAACGCGTATCACTCCATCTGACGGTTCGCTAGCCTCGACAAGTGAATCCAATATCTCCGCCATGAACTTTTTCATCACTGACAACAACAATTCCTTCGCCAATTTTAGCATTTTTTCTTTTTCGGTTTCTTTATTCTTAAATACTGTTTCCGACTCTTGTTCATAATCATAAATTAATACTCAGTACATCATGACTGATGGTAGTTATCGGGGTAACAGAGCACATACTTTAAAATAATTATTCATACTGTGTTATTACGGAAAGATTTTAACCTAATGCGTGTCAGTCAGGCACGCAGATAAAAAATAACCGGGGACAAAAGTTAAACAAAATGCTGTTAGCCGGAAGTATCAGTATTGTTCTGTTGTCCGCTACAGTCAGTCCGGTATGGACAGACGATAATGCCAGTGCAGCGTCCTGCTTTTTTACCTGTATGTTGAATAACCATTTCAATAAATCATTATAGAATCACATCTGTTTATTATTGCCTGATCCGGGGTGAGTCTTTATGAAAAGTCGTTATTTACTATTTTTTCTACCACTGATCGTAGCTAAATATACATCAGCAGCAACAATGCAACCCTTTCATTCTCCTGAAGAATCAGTGAACAGTCAGTTCTACTTACCACCACCGCCAGGTAATGATGATCCGGCTTTCCGCTATGATAAGGAGGCTTATTTTAAGGGCTATGCGATAAAGGGTTCCCCACGATGGAAACAAGCTGCTGAGGATGCAGATATAAGCGTGGAAAATATAGCCAGAATATTCTCGCCAGTAGTGGGTGCTAAAATTAATCCCAAAGATACGCCAGAAACCTGGAATATGTTACAGAATCTTCTGAAAATGGGCGGCTACTACGCTACTGCTTCGGCAAAAAAATATTATATGCGTACTCGTCCCTTTGTCTTATTTAATCATTCTACCTGCCGTCCTGAAGATGAGAATACTTTGCGAAAAGATGGCTCTTACCCTTCCGGGCATACTGCTTATAGTACACTTCTGGCATTAGTATTATCCCAGGCCAGACCGGAACGCGCGCAGGAGCTCGCCAGACGAGGATGGGAGTTCGGGCAAAGCAGAGTGATATGCGGTGCTCACTGGCAAAGCGATGTTGATGCTGGCCGTTATGTGGGAGCAGTAGAGTTTGCAAGGCTGCAAACAATCCCGGCTTTTCAGAAGTCACTGGCAAAAGTCCGTGAGGAGCTGAACGACAAAAATAATTTATTGAGTAAAGAAGAACGCCCCGAACTTAATTACTGAAGGTGAAAGTCTTCCCGCAAACTGGCCACAGCAAATGAAAGGAAGTGCAACTGCGTAGGGGCGACCGGGCGTGGAGAACGCCTTTGGTTTCCCCGATTCGCATGAATTCAACGTCCCCGTTTGCAGTCCGTCCAGACCGTCATGACGTCGTTGTCCGGCTGAAGCGGTAAAACCGGTCTGGCTCACTGACTATCCACAGCGAATTCCGGCCATCAGAAGCTAAGGGATGCGTTCTGGAGTTTAAACACTCTCCACCAAATCCCCCAACGTCACCATCAACATCATCGGATCCATCGGCGACGGTACAAACCCCACCCACTGATAAAATTCCCGCGCTTCATCCGACAGGGCGTGAACCAGCATCCCACGAATGCCGATAGTCTCCGCCACCTGAATAACCCGCAGCCCTGCGTCGCGTACCAGCGCCCGAGCGACGCCCTGCCCATGAAGCGATTTATCCACCGCCAGACGCCCCAATACCACAACCGGAATCGGGTCAGGCATATTGCGACGAAAGCGACCGGGGGAGGTATTCGTCGTGACCGCGCTGGACGCCAGCGAGTAATAG
The DNA here is from genome assembly GCF_039650795.1 of Salmonella sp. K21076. Taxonomy (NCBI): domain Bacteria; kingdom Pseudomonadati; phylum Pseudomonadota; class Gammaproteobacteria; order Enterobacterales; family Enterobacteriaceae; genus Salmonella; species Salmonella sp. K21076. The sequence continues at coordinate 144,952 of NZ_JBCLYA010000048.1, read as the reverse complement.
GCCAGTACGTTCGAATCGCTGCCACAACACACAAAGGTACGGGACGCGCCAGTGGTCTGATTTTTCATCGCCCGCTGTTTCAGCCAGTTATCTATAGAATCCACACCGCAGCAAAACGGAGTAAGAATATGTCCGGCATGAAGCGGCTCAGGGGTGGAGATCATTTTTCCTGCTCCCACGGCGCAGGGGTCTGCATGGTTTTACGCAGTGCGGCATTAGGTGAAGGTGTTTGATCCAAACGAACGAGAAATTCCTGATAAGCCTCTGGATCGGCCATAATGATGCGTTGTTCGATAAGCACTTCTTCTGCGGCAGCACGGGCAGCTTCCAACACAAAGTCTGTGCGGTTTTTCCCTCTGGCTTTCGCCGCTCGATCAATAAGATCGCGCTCGGCGGGTTTGATACGCAGGTTCAGAGTTTCACGTTTCATCGCCATACTGTTTGCGGCTGGCATAGTGTTGTCCTCTTGTACTTCTGTGGATATTAAGTATACAACACGCGTAACGCAGATGTCATTACGATAAATTTAGAAGGAATGGAACCGGAGTAGCGAACCGAAAGGTTTTCTACTCATTTATAGATTCAGTACCAGGCTGTGCGCTGGCATTCGCTGTGAGTGATTCCTCCTCGGGGCCGACGCAGCAAAAGATTCAATACTGCCGCGCCAAAACACGCAACATTATATAATCAGAAAGCATAAACCTAACGGATACGCACAGTAAGAACCTCAATAACGTGTTACATCGTTTTTCATAAAGCCAACCATACGATTGAATGTTTCCCCTCCCCCTCAAACTTCCGGATATTGTTACACCGTCTACCCGCCGCAGTATATATTTACCGCGTTGTATGCCTTTCCTGGCCGAGATCGTTAATATTTACCTCCAAGATAAACCTTATCACAAATTAACATCAGATCTTATACCTCATGCTAACTACCCCCATGAAATTAAAGAGCTATTCTCTAAAAGAATAAGGGTAATTATTACTTAATTCAAATTTTAAAGAGATAATTTGATAATAACATGAGCCAATTCTTGTATATTTCCATCTTTTTTTTATACGCGACATAGTTTTTTAACGATACTATAATAGGTAGAAATGCAATATAAAATAGCATTTTCCATAGAAAATGAAAAGATCGCCACCTGATACCTTAAGTTCGCAAATAATTATATAGCTATATATTAGTTTTCTTTTGAAATATTTTTCAGAATAATTTTTGATTTACACGCACATTTAATAAAAGGAAATTATCATGCTAAAGGTGTTTAATCCCTCACCTGTCCAGGTGGGGAGCATTGAATGTTTACAATCAGCGCAAAACTGGCAGAGGAAATCCTTATCACTTCAGGGATTAAATTTACTGCAGTCCGTACTCATCAAGCTCACCACGGGTAAAATTTCAATTACGACATCGTCCGGGGAGTATATTACGGCATCAGGGCCAATGTTAATATTTTTAGCTAAAGATCAAACCATTCATATCACTATGGAAGAGACTCATGAACAGTTAAATTATAATTTAATTGAATTAGATTCAGCGTCAATAAAAAATGCTTATAATTTTTTTCTGTATGAACATGCAGACTTTTCGGCCCCATTAACAAAACCGACGACAAAACATCTGTTAGCGCCAATAGAAACAGGCGTAGCAAGAGTATTCAACCTCTTACACTCTTCAAATAAAAGCCAGAAATTATCCCAAGATAAAAAGGAATATTTAATAAGATTTCTGCTTTCAGAGTTCATCTATGAACCTGAAGCATTTGCTCTCTTCAGAGAACTATCGCAAAATACATTAGCCGAAAACATCTATAATATTATTATAAGCGACATAAGTCGAAAATGGGCGCTCAAGGATATTTCTGACTCACTCTATATGAGTTGTTCCACATTAAAAAGGAAATTGAAACAAGAGCACACCTCATTCAGTGAAGTTTACCTTAATGCGCGAATGAATAAAGCGACAAAACTTCTACGCAATAGTGAATATAATATTACTCGAGTGGCTTATATGTGTGGTTATGATAGTGCTTCTTATTTTACATGCGTTTTTAAAAAACATTTCAAAACTACACCATCGGAATTTTTAGCGTTTTTATCCTCCTCTCGTCATCAATATGTTAATTGAGATATCTGACAATGCAGTATAAGAACAAAGCAAAACATATTAATATAAGAGATGGAATTCTGTTGCTCGCTAAAAAATTCGATCTAACATTGAGCGAGAAAAAAGTTATTTATTACGTGGCTGCAGGATTATCTGTTAAAAGTTGCTCAAATTTATTAGATCGAAATATAAAAACGATTTCAACACAAAAGAGATCAGCCTATAAAAAAATGGATATTACTACTGATGTTGAATTAATCCATTTGATGCTGAATGAGTTTTACATATCAGTCGATATTACGTAATTTTTTCTAAAATGTTGCTAGAATGGTAGGCAAGGCAACTCTGGATATCATCTTCAGAGATCGTTCCGCAAACGCTATGGATAATTCTTCGCTGTCTATCGGCTGGCTGACGATAGACTCTACACCGCCAGTACGTTCCATGAAGAATAATAGTGATATTGGCGCCGGAGGCGATAATATCACTAACATCAATACACCGACCTTTTATTGGGTCGCTTAGAAGCTCACGCAACAATTAAGCTGACTATTGATACACAACCGTCCGCCGAACCAACGTTGGGATCGACTGTTAGCAGTCTGGATAATACCGTCAGCCTTAAGGGAGTCGTGGAGGCGCATCAGGATATTCAGGTGAAGGTCACGGTCGACGATACGGACTACACCGCCAGTGTCGATAACGATACCGGTAACTGGCATGTTTCTGTTCCGCAATCCGCTATTCTGTCGGGGGAGAATCAGTATACCATAACGGCCACCGATCCCGCCGGTAATAGCGCCGCCGCCAGTGTAACATTTACAGGTACATCGCCCACGGAAAATCCGGTCAACAAGAGTTCCGGCGTAGATGAAATGATTATGCCTGATAACTAAACATCACCATGCGAGGTCTCTTCGGAGGCCTCCTGAAAAAACAGAATAATATTCATTGTCTGTTAATTATTACAGAGAGAGTTAATTTATAAAAAAAAGCGGCAGACTACGCTGCCGCAAATATGAGGAGGACAATTACCGTTACGCTACACCACAAAGTAATCCGTTACTGAGGTAAGTAAAACATAAATATCCCCAACAATGAATCAACAAATCAAGCAATCGTCAAATCATGGTATTAACAACCTTGTTCTGTTTTAGCATGCTGTGACAGTAAAAATAGATTTTAGTCATTCTGTATATCACACGAAAATTTATAAAACAGATTTGGTTCACTCACAATATACAAATTATTTTCATTATCCATGGCAATCCCTTCTGGTTGGGGTATATCGTCTCTGAGCCCTGACCACTCCGCCGTCAGGAACAATCGATCGCGCACCCGCCACTCGGAACTGACCTCCAGAATCATTTTTGACTCGTCCGACAACACCAGCAGCGAATCCGTTGGGGCATGGTATTCAAGTCCGGAGACATCGCTCACACTCGCAGTGATGGCAGAAGGCAACGCTCTGGTGATACCATTTTTGCTCATCTCTACTTCTTTGATCATAATGGGTTTTCTTTCTTTTGCGGCATATAATCTCTCATTTTTCGCATCCCATGCCGTACCTTCCAGCCCTTTATTTTTTGCTTTGTCATAGCCCTCAAGCTTCACCATGGAGATTATCTGCATAGCGCCGCGCTGAATATCCACCTGTGTTTTATAGACCGCGCCATCTTTCTCACTGCCTATCTGGAACTGGTTGCCCCCACTCCATGCAATAGACTCCGGGTCGTGGATGCCCTGCAGCGGCATCCGCCCTACCAGCTGCCCTTCTGTCGTTAACCAGACCAGTTCAGGGGGATTATTAATAACGGCGAAAAGCATCCTGTCTTCGGCGGAGTAGGTCAAACCTGAAAGGTTACTCTTAACTCCTGCGACTGGTTTTTGCTGAATAACCGCTTTATAGCTACTCAGTGCTAGCGCCGAGGGTTTATCACCATATTTGAGGATCAGTTGATAAACATAGCGTATATCGTCCCTGACCATAAATAAAATCACGCCCAAGAGTACAACCACAATAACGCGTTTTAGTAATCTCATAAAAAATCCATAGCAGATCGCGTCACGACTGATGTCGTAACGCATTTCTTAAAAATAAAGCCGATGTCCGATAGAATCGTTATTCGGTTATGGCGAGCGCCATTAGCATAGGCAAAATGAAATAGTGAGGGTTATCACAAAAAGCCCGATTTTAATCACTAACGTACCCTTTTTGTAAATTGACATAATCAAGAGGAGGGTAGTTTCGGCTAATTATTTAAATAGTACGTCTGCAAATTCGCCCCTGTATGCAGGGCAAATGACAAAAAGTGATAATTAATGAGATGTAACACCGTAATTTGATCTGCTATTGCTGCTCCCACTTCTATTCAACCGGGCAGCAAAAAAATGAAACTCAACCTTATTACCGTCAGCCTGGCTACGCTCGTTGCCGCTGGCGCATTCCCGGCCCATGCCGGTCCTCAGGCGCATGTCGTGTGCGGCTATCACCACACGCTGGGCGATGACGCGATTATGATGTTTGGTAAAGCGAATCAGGCGATGTGGCATGACTTTTTTGGCAACACCCACACCGACGCGGTCTCTACCTACCAGACGTTGCGCGCGCAACCCGATACCACCTGTGATAATAAAGCCGACAGCTCCGGTTACTGGGCACCGTCCATGAAATTACCCGATGGTGAAATCGTAAATCCGGCCTACCAAAAGACCTATTATCAATCCACAAATGTAGCGCAATATCCGCTCCATCCATTCCCGGCCGGGCTGGAGTTACTGGCAGGCGATCATCACGGTACTGGCCCCAGTTCCGCAATCACCTTTTTATGTGCCAACGGCAAAGGTTACACCAACAAGGTAGGCGAAATATGCGGCCTGCGTAAAGCGGGCGATGCCGTCCAGTTTAATATCGGGATCGCTTTCCCCAACTGTTGGGATGACGTCAACCTGAAACCGACACATAGCCACAATAATGCTATCTATGCCGACCACGGGAAATGTTCCGCAGACTATCCGGTTAAAATCCCGACGGTTAATATGAACATCGCCTGGGTACTCCCGCAGATCTCCTCGCTGGATACGTCCAAAGTGGAATTGTCGATGGACCCGGTAATGCATGGCGAAACCCGGGAAGAGCGCTGGGGAAGTATTTATACCGCCCATGCCGATTTTATGAATGGCTGGACGGAAGATGGCGCGCAGTTTATGACGGATCTGTGTATGAATCAGGGACTGGATTGCGGCACTGCGGTTCCTTACGCCTACAGTAAAGCGGAAGAAAATACCTGGGTAAGCAGCGAAGACGACAAGCCTCATGCCAGCGTCGATACGTTGTACGTACAGGATGACTGGACAAATGGCGGACGCACGCAGCACCCGGAAACGCTCACGCTGGTGAAATTTAAGATCCCGCCCCTGCCTGCCAATATGGACGCTTCGCTATTCAAATACCGTATTCGCCTTTTTGGCGGCAAAACGGAAACGAACGGCGCCGATCAAATTTTCTTTTACCCGACCAGCAGTGACTGGCACGCCAGTAGCGTGTCATGGAACAATAAACCGGCGATCAATTACCGTTCCGATGCCGTATTATATCTAAACCATTCACATGAGTATCGCATGGTTGATGTCGATAAAGCGGTGCGCAAAGCGCTAGCGGAAGGGAAAACGGAAATATCCTGGTATATCGGCGGCGACCGTCAGGGAAATCACTACGATTTCATGCCAGCGGACTCAAAACAGAGCCTGGTGCTGATGCTGACCGGTTTCAAAAAGACGCCGGAGCTGTAATAGTAAACTGTGCCCGCTGACGCAACAGCGGGCACGATGGCGACACAAGCATTACGGCACGTCGTCAAAACCTGACCAATACCTTAGAAAAACAACCGTTTCTTCTCAGGTTGTAGCCCCTGTTGCTGCTGAACATCCTGCAGATAACAGGTCGCTACGATGGCAAGCCGGGCATAGAAGGCGCTAACGGTATTGCGTTGCAGCAATTCCAGATAGCGGAATCCCCAGGGTAGCAGATGCGCCTCCAGTAACCGGTTGGCCGCCACGTTGTCGCCTTGCGCCAGCAGATCGCTACAGGCTAATAGCATCAGGCCAAACTGATCTTCCGGCTCGCGTTCACGGTCAGTGAATACCATTCCCTGCGACTGTAAAAAAGCTCGATAATCGGCGGTGGTTTCCCCCATCAGCAAATTATCTTTTTCCAGATAGACCGATCCCCAGGGCGGGACGGGCATCTTTCCCTGGCCTTCAAACAATACGGAAAATTGCCATGTAAGCGCATCATCATCCGGTAGCGACCATGACGCGCACAGTGATTCAATATGTCCGCGATCGCGCCAGGGGTAAAGCTCAGGCAACGTTGGCAAACAATCGAACAACGCTTTCACCTCCGGCCTCTCAGGGGAGTAGTAAAACAGTGCGCCGAGGATACGCGGCAAAACAGCACGGGAAGGCATAGCAATAGCTCCTGAAATATTTCGCCTGATGACGCTACGCTTATCAGGCTTACATGGCACAAGCCGGGCAAAAACTACATTGGCAGCGTCCACAGATTGTAAAACGCAATCCTACCCGCCAACTCCGCCGCGATAACCACCACAGCCGTCATGGCCAGCACCGTAGCACTCGATTTCAGGCGCGCGCAGACCACCACCCCGACCACGCCCGCCGCCAGCAATACCGCCTGGGCGGTAAACCAGCTATGCTGCGCGGCGGTCAGAGCGCTATCGGCGCTCATCAGCGTCGCCATATAGCCCGGGCGCAGACAAAAGCTCACCAAAATCGCCAACACGCTGACCAGTAGCCCCAGACGGCGCACGCCAAACAATGCCGCCAACGCGCCGCCGCCAATCAACGGCGTCAATATCATCATTGCCGTGGTGTAAGATGAACGCCAGGTCGCCACCGTCGGCAGTTGGTAAATCTGCGGAACGGCGTATAAGAAGACCACCCCGACTATCGCCGCCAACCAGACCAACGCGTTACACAGCGGCGTCGCACGGTTCAGCAATAAACCGAGCGCCCCCAGACCGCCGAGCGCCACAAAAGCCGCCGACAAGACAATCTCGTTACTCATCGGCGAATGTCCGACGCGCAGCAGCATATTCAGCGCACGCAACGGTTGCCCGACGTGGAAGGTACCGACAACGACGCCAATCCCAAACAGGCACATCACCGAGAACAGACCGATAGCCTTACGCCGCGGCGCGACCAGCCCCATTGCGCCGCCAATCAGCAGCAGAATAAACGCGCCGACCGCGCTCTGGGTAAAGACCGTAAAAAAGACCAGCGGTAACTCATGCATGGCGCACCTCCCGAATGTTCATGATTGCGCCTTCCGTATCGCCCGTGGGTCTCGCTTTCGGATGCGGTTTAATAATGAGGTTAGGATGGGTGAACGACGCCGAAGGCAGCGGCGCGATTTGATTCTCCGTGCCATATTTTGCCCGTAATTCATCGACAGGGCCGAAATCCAGCGCTCGCTGCGGGCAAGAATCCACACAAATGGGGCGCAGATTGTTCTCCAGTCAGTCAAGACAACCGTCGCATTTACGCATCACGTTTGCCTGCGTATCAAACTGCGGCGCGCCGTAGGGGCAGCGCATTTCACAATAGCGACAGCCGACGCATACGCTGTCATCCACCACGACCAGACCATCTTCTTTGCGTTTATGCATCGCCCCGGTCGGACAGCCGGAGACACATACCGGCTCATCGCAATGGTTACAAGCAATAGAGAGGTAGTAGGTAAAGGTGTCGTGATGCCAGCTTTCCCCCTCTTTCACCCAGCTTCCGCCGCCATATTCATAGACGCGGCGCAGTTTCGGGCCGACATCCAGATCTTTATTATCCTTGCAGCTTACCTGGCAGGTTTTACAGCCTGAACAGCGCGAGGAGTCAACATAAAAGCCACACTGTTTCATCGTACATCACTCCTTAAGCGCGTTTAATTTCAACCAGATTGGTATGCTGCGGATTGCCTTTCGCCAGCGGCGAAGGGTGATGGCTGGTCAGCGTATTGATACAGCCGCCGACATCAACACCGTTGCCGTCAAGCCGCGTCCACGCGCCCTGCGGCATCGCCGCCACGCCGGGTAAAATGCGCTGGGTAACTTTACAGGGAAGCTCCACCACGCCGCGGTCATTGAATACATGCACCCGATCGCCGGACTTCAGTTGGCGGGCGCTGGCGTCAATCGGGTTAATCCAGACTTCATCCGGCACCGCCTCATGCAGCATCAGCACATTGCTGTAGGTCGAGTGGGTATGCCCTTTGGTATGGAAACCGCTTAACTGCAACGGATACTTCGCCGTCAATGCTTTGTTAAGGTGCGACTCTTTCGCTGGACAAAATTCCGGCAATGCGGGAATTCGCTCGCCTTCTGGCAACGTCCACGCTTGCGCCAGATCCGCCAGCGCCTAGGAGTAAATTTCAATTTTGCCCGACGGCGTGGAGAGTGGATTAGCCTCGGCGTCGGCGCGGAAATCAGCAAACGCAAGGCTCTGCTGCTCGGTAGCGATACGCTGGTCAATCACGCCCATCTCTTTCGCCACGCTCCACTCCGGCAGGTATGGACGTTTTTCACGGATCTGCTGATAGTGCATCTCCGCCCACTGCGCCTGAGTTCGGCCCTCGGTATATTGCTCGCGCAGTCCAAGATGCCCGGCGATATCCGCGCAGATGTCATACGTGCTGCGCACTTCCCACATCGGTTTAACGGTTTTCTGAATCGCAATCATATAGTTATGCGATCCTGCCGCATAGGAGCTGTCCACCAGGTCTTCCGCCTCAAGATAGCTGGTCTCCGGCAACAGCAGATCCGCATACATCGCGCTGGGCGTCATATGGTTTTCAATCACGATAATGGTTTCACACAGCGATTCATCCGCGAGAATTTGACGGGTGCGGTTTGTTTCGCCGTGCTGATTAAGCAAAGTATTACCGGCCTGGTTGAAAAACAGCTTAATCCCGGTTTTTAGCCTGTCCGCGCCTTTTACGCCCATTGTCGTCGCGGTCATTTTCTCCGGATGCTGAATGGCGTCCGTCCACAGATAGCAAGGAATAGAGGTTGTGATCGGATTCTTACCGACAGGCAACAATGGCACGCCATACGGCGTACCGTAAGGCCAGTTGCCATTATTGGTGCCGGGCCGCCCGAAGTGGCCGGTTAACGCTGGCAGCGTCTGAATAGCACGCACGGTTTGTTCGCCGTTGGCATGACGCTGCGGCCCCCAGCCCTGGCAAATATAGCAGGCGCGCGCGAGGCGATTTCGCGCGCCAGTTGGCGAATACGCGTTGCCGGAATTCCGGTGATATCCGCCGCCCATTCCGGGGTTTTCGCGATACCGTCATCGCCCGTGCCAAGAACATAATCTTTATAGCTGGCGTTAGGCGCAGCCGTGTCCGGCAAGGTGCTACGGTCATAGCCGACGCAATAGCGGTTTACCAGCGCCTCGTCGAGAAGCTGTTCGGTAATCAGCGTATGCGCTATGCCGGCGACTAGCGCGGCGTCCGTGGTTGGGCGAATCGGTAGCCATTCGGCGTGTTCGGTAATCACCGAATCGGTATAGCGCGGATCGATAATAATGACTCGGGCTTTCGAGGTCTCCAGCGCCCGGCGCAGCTCTTCAACCTGACCGCCGCCGGACATCCGCGTTTCTGAGAGATTCAGGCCAAATAGCACCACCAGATCGGAATGCGCGATCTGCGTAAAATGGCTACCGACATAATCACCGTGGGTATAAGGCGTGGCGGCGGCGATTTGCGCCGTGGAATAGGTGTTGTGATAATTTAAATAACCGCCGGTGAGATTTAGTAATCTTATCCAGGCGGGTCTACCCTGCGTGTGATAATACGCGCCGGATTGATAATTATAATAAATAGCTTCCCGGCCATATTTTTCGCTAACGCGCGTTAATTCCGCCGCAATAAAGGCTGTGGCCTCATCCCATGAAATACGTTTAAATTTTCCTTCGCCGCGTTTTCCCACTCTTTTCATCGGATACTTAATGCGATCCGGGCTATAAACGCGCCAGCGACTGGAACGCCCGCGCAGGCAGGGACGAATCTGATGCTCGCCGAATACCGCGTCATCTTTCGCGTCTTCCGGTTCAATACGCACAATGCGATCATTTTTCACGATAACCTTAAGCGGGCATCGGCTGCCACAGTTGACCAGACAGGCGCTGTGCCTGACGGTTTCGCCGTTGGCATCCTTCGGTATCGGGGTATCCTGCGCCTGGGCAGTGGTAGCAAAAGGCAGCGTAATCGCCTGACTTAGCGTCACCGCCGCCCCTACTTTTGCAGTAGCGACAATAGCATCACGTCGGGTTATGGTTGTGTTCAGCCATTTTTTATTTCCATTTTTTATTTCTCACATTGCTTCCATAATTATTAATAATATGTAATGAAAACTAATCATAATAGATTAAATATTAGCGCTGATTGATTGTGATCAAACGCATTCTGAACGTCAGTAAAAATAAAATGTGATACCGCATACGTTATTATAAAAATTAATGAAAAATTATTTTATGTAATTCTGATGAAAATAAATTACCCATCACGGTATCCGGCGATATTAATTAACGACATGAGCAGGTAGCGCCCCCTGCAAGACTAGACGGGCTTTTCAACACTGGAGCAACATCGCCTATGCCTTTGAATTAGACGCCTCATCAGGGATAATAACCTTACGATTCGTCCGCTCAGGTCCACTATGAAACACTCCCTGCCATGCCGGGCGTTACGCAAACGCCCCATGAAACTCGGCACTACCGTCATTCTGATGGTCAGCGCCGTTTTGTTTTCGGTGCTCGTTGTGGTCCATCTGATCTATTTTTCGCAAATCAGCAGCATGACGCGCGACGCGCTGGCAGATAAAGCGCTGGCGGTGGCTCGCTCGCTGGCGGACTCTCCGGCAATTCGCGAGGGGCTGAAAAAACCGCCTGCGGAAAGCGGCATTCAGCCGCTCTCCGAAGCGGTGAGCCAGCATAATGGCTTTTTGTTTATTGTGGTGACCAATATGCAGGGCATCCGTTATTCGCACCCAGAAACGCAGCGAATCGGTCAACCGTTCAAAGGCGATGACATTCTGCTCGCACTGCAGGGAAAGGAAAACGTTGCCATTAATCGCGGCTTTCTTGCCAAAGCGCTGCGCGTTTTCACACCGGTTTATGATGAACACCACCGACAGATCGGCGTGGTAGCGATTGGCCTGGAACTCAGTCACGTTACGCAGCAGATCAACAATAGCCGCGGCAGTATTATCTGGTCCATTCTGTTCGGCGCTCTGGTGGGATTATTAGGCACCTATGCGCTGGTCAAGGTGCTAAAACGTATCCTGTTTGGCCTCGAACCCTATGAGATCTCAACCCTGTTTGAACAACGCCAGGCGATGCTGCAGTCAATCAAAGAGGGCGTAATCGCCGTAGATGGTAGCGGCGAAGTCACGTTGATTAACCACGCGGCGCAGGCGCTGCTCGATTATCGAAAAACACAGGATGACGCCAGATTATCCACCCTGAGTCATGCCTGGCCGCAGGTGGTGGACATTAGCGAAGTGTTGCGTGACGGTACGCCGCGCCGCGATGAAGAGATTATCGTCAAAGGCCGCCTGCTGCTGGTGAATACCGTTCCGGTGCGCAGCAACGGCGAAATTATCGGCGCGATATCCACCTTCAGGGATAAAACAGAAGTTCGCCAACTGATGCAGCGGTTAGACGGGATGGTGAACTACGCGGATGCGCTCCGTGAACGATCCCACGAATTCATGAACAAATTACATGTGATTCTGGGATTATTGCACCTGAAGAGTTATAAGCAGCTTGAAGCGTATATTATCAAGACGGCCAATAACTATCAGGAAGAGATCGGTTTGCTGCTGGGTAAAATAAAGTCGCCGATTATCGCTGGCTTTTTGCTCAGTAAGATTACCCGCGCCTCTGATTTCGGGCACAGCCTGGTGATAAGCAGCGACAGCCAGTTACCGGATAATAACAATGAAGATCAGGTTACGGTGCTGATTACGGCGCTGGGTAATTTGATTGAAAACGCGCTGGAAGCGTTGAGCCAGGAATCCGGCGGCGAAATCAGCGTCTCGTTACACTACCGTCATGGCTGGCTGCATTGCGAAGTGAGCGATGACGGTCCGGGTATCGAACCTGAGCGCATCGAGGCGATTTTTGAAAAAGGCGTCTCGTCGAAAGGCGCCGAACGCGGCGTCGGTTTAGCGCTGGTTAAACAGCAGGTTGAAGCGCTTGGCGGCGTAATTTCCGTGGAGTCCGAGCCTGGGATCTTCACACAATTTTTTGTACAGTTACCCTGGGATGGAAAAAGGACCAGCCTATGATCAATGTATTAATTGTCGATGACGATGCGATGGTCGCGGAGTTAAATCGCCGCTATGTCGCGCAAATCTCCGGTTTTCATTGTTGTGGAACCGCTTCGACGCTGGAAAAAGCGAAAGAGTTTATCTTCAACAGTGAAAATCACATTGACCTAATCCTGCTGGATATCTATATGCAGCAGGAAAACGGATTGGATCTGCTGCCTGTCCTGCACAGCGCAGGCTGCAAAAGCGACGTTATTGTCATTTCTTCTGCCGCTGACGCCGCCACCATTAAAGATTCGCTTCACTACGGCGTGGTGGATTATCTGATCAAGCCTTTTCAGGCCACGCGCTTTGAAGAAGCGTTGACCGGCTGGCTACGTAAGAAAACGGCGATGGAAAAACGCCAGTATTACGAACAGTCTGAGCTTGACCTGCTCATTCACGGTAATTCATCCAGCGAGCAGGAGCCTCGTCGGCTGCCAAAAAGGCTGACCCAGCAAACGCTACGCACCTTATGCCAGTGGATTGATGCGCATCAGGAGCAGGAATTTTCTACCGACGAGTTAGCCAACGAAGTGAATATCTCGCGCGTCTCCTGCCGTAAATATCTCATCTGGCTGGTGAATTGCCATATCTTGTTTACCAGTATTCATTACGGCGTGACCGGCAGGCCGGTTTACCGCTACCGCGTTCAGCCGGAACATTACTCTTTACTGAAACAATATTGTCAGTAAGGATACCGCATAAAGCCGACGCGAAGCGTTATATCTTGGTAACATTTATTATAACAATGCCAATAAAAACGCTATCACATTAATAACAAACCTGGGAAATTGTGTCAGATCAAATATACTCAACCCAGGCCTGTTAACGTTATTTTCTATTATTACAGCGCTATGCGCTGTTTTTAATTTCAAAACGATAACAAAAGTTAATTAAGTATTATCCCATGCCGAGAGTGTGTATTTTTATTAAAAAAGGGATTTGTCCGGAATTTTCCTGACACTTAAATAAAATTATGTTTGTAGCAATGGAGCTTGTGCTACGCCTATGGACAATACGTATATTGGTGAGCAGATACGCGTCTCCACACGCCATACTAATAATTTAAAAAAATGGCGTGACAATGATCACATAAGTCACATTCTGTTCAATTTATCTCGTGATTTACCTGATGGCGAGACACAAAAATTAAATAATAAACGCCTGTTTTTAAAACAGACAAATCATAATTTACTGCTCTCGCTGACTCCACCTGCCCATCGCCAGAGGGTGCTTCCCTCTGAACATCACCATCGCAAGAAAATAATTACTTAAAGCAACTCTGTAAAAAGCTTAATCGTTAATCGTCGCCACTGACGCATTGAATATTCGCCATTTCCTGATGCTCATTCACACAAATCAGAAGATGGCTGTGATCCATTTATCAAAATTGACTGGGTTTATCGCGAGGATAAATAAAAATGTTATTTAGTATACAGCTTCTCATAATATTAATATGTCTGTTTTATGGTGCCCGAAAGGGCGGGATCGCGCTCGGGTTGTTGGGCGGTATCGGTCTGGTCATTCTGGTGTTTGTTTTCCATCTCCAGCCAGGTAAACCGCCCGTTGACGTAATGCTGGTCATTATCGCGGTAGTCGCCGCGTCGGCGACGTTGCAGGCGTCAGGCGGGCTGGATGTGATGTTGCAGATTGCCGAAAAGCTGCTGCGCCGCAACCCCAAATACGTCTCTATTGTGGCGCCGTTCGTCACCTGTACCCTGACGATTCTGTGTGGGACAGGCCACGTGGTTTACACCATTTTGCCGATTATCTATGACGTGGCGATCAAGAATAATATCCGTCCGGAACGTCCAATGGCGGCCAGTTCTATCGGCGCGCAAATGGGTATCATCGCCAGTCCGGTTTCCGTCGCCGTGGTTTCTCTGGTAGCGATGCTGGGCAACGTGACATTTGACGGAAAACATCTGGAGTTCCTCGATCTGCTGTCGATCACCATCCCGTCTACCCTGCTCGGTATCCTGGCAATCGGTATTTTTAGTTGGTTCCGCGGTAAAGATCTGGATAAAGACGAAGCGTTTCAGAAATTTATCTCCGTACCGGAAAACCGTCAGTACGTGTACGGCGATACCGCGACGCTGCTGGATAAAAAACTGCCGAAAAGCAACTGGCTGGCGATGTGGATCTTCCTGGCGGCGATTGCCGTGGTCGCTCTCCTGGGCGCGGACTCCGACTTACGTCCAACCTTCGGCGGCAAACCGTTGTTGATGGTGCTGGTCATTCAGATGTTCATGCTGCTGACCGGGGCACTCATTATCATTCTGACCAAAACCAATCCTGCGTCTATCTCAAAAAACGAAGTTTTTCGTTCCGGTATGATTGCGATTGTCGCGGTATACGGGATCGCCTGGATGGCGGAAACCATGTTCGGCGCGCATATGTCGGAAATTCAGGGCGTGCTGGGCGAAATGGTCAAAGAGTATCCGTGGGCCTACGCCATCGTTCTGCTGCTGGTCTCCAAGTTTGTTAACTCCCAAGCAGCGGCGCTGGCGGCGATTGTTCCCGTCGCGCTGGCTATCGGTGTCGATCCGGCGTATATCGTGGCCTCTGCGCCGGCATGTTATGGCTACTATATCCTGCCGACCTACCCAAGCGATCTGGCGGCGATTCAGTTTGACCGTTCCGGCACAACCCGTATTGGTCGCTTCGTCATTAACCACAGCTTCATTCTGCCGGGTTTGATTGGCGTGAGCGTCTCCTGCGTCTTTGGCTGGATCTTTGCCGCAATGTACGGATTCCTGTAATGGCCGCGCGCGCCGCCCGGCTATGCGCGGCGCGCGACTTAGAGCCTGGCCCATGAGGCTCTTAATACATTTTCTTACTATTAGGCTGGAAGCACATGTCGAAAAAAGAGTTTATCTATCAGGCGCCTTTCCCGATGGGAGAGGACAAAACAGAGTATTATCTGCTCACCTCCGATTATGTCAGCGTCAGTGAATTCAATGGAGAATCTATCCTCAACGTTGAGCCGCAGGCGTTAACGTTGCTGGCTCAGCAGGCTTTCCATGATGCGTCTTTTATGCTCCGTCCTGAACACCAGCAGCAAGTCGCCGCCATTCTCCATGACCCCGAAGCCAGCGAAAACGACAAATATGTGGCGTTGCAATTCCTGAGAAACTCCGAGATCGCCGCCAAAGGCATTCTGCCGACCTGCCAGGATACCGGCACGGCGATTATCATGGGTAAAAAAGGCCAACGCGTCTGGACGGGCGGCGGCGATGAAGCCGCGCTCTCCAAAGGCGTGTTTAATACCTATATCGAAGATAACCTGCGCTACTCGCAGAACGCGCCGCTGGATATGTACAAAGAGGTCAATACCGGCAGCAACCTGCCAGCGCAAATCGATCTCTATGCCGTCGATGGCGACGAGTACAAGTTCCTTTGCGTGGCGAAAGGCGGCGGTTCAGCAAACAAAACGTATCTCTATCAGGAGACCAAAGCGCTGCTCACCCCAGGCAAGCTGAAAAACTTCCTCGTTGAGAAAATGCGCACGCTGGGCACCGCGGCCTGTCCGCCATACCATATCGCCTTTGTCATTGGTGGCACCTCGGCGGAAAGCACGCTGAAAACCGTTAAACTCGCCAGCACCCACTATTACGACGCGCTGCCGACGGAAGGTAACGAGCACGGCCAGGCATTCCGCGATCTCCACCTGGAACAGGAACTGCTGGAAGAAGCGCAAAAACTTGGCCTCGGCGCCCAGTTCGGCGGGAAATATTTCGCCCACGATATTCGCGTAATTCGCCTGCCGCGTCACGGCGCTTCCTGTCCGGTGGGGATGGGCGTCTCCTGCTCGGCAGACCGTAACATCAAAGCGAAAATCAACCGCGAAGGCATCTGGATCGAAAAACTGGAACACAATCCGGGCCAGTATATTCCGCCAGCGCTGCGTCAGGCGGGCGAAGGCGACGCGGTGAAAGTCGATCTTAACCGTCCGATGAAAGAGATCCTCGCCCAGCTATCGCAGTACCCGGTCTCGACTCGCCTGTCGCTGACGGGCACCATTATCGTAGGTCGCGATATCGCCCACGCGAAGCTAAAAGAGCGTATTGAATCCGGCGAAGACCTGCCGCAGTATATTAAAGACCACCCCATCTATTACGCAGGTCCGGCCAAAACCCCGGCAGGTTATCCATCTGGCTCATTAGGCCCCACCACCGCAGGCCGAATGGACTCTTATGTCGATCTACTGCAATCCCACGGCGGCAGTATGATCATGCTGGCGAAAGGCAACCGTAGTCAGCAGGTCACGGATGCCTGTAAAAAACACGGCGGCTTTTATTTGGGCAGTATCGGCGGCCCGGCGGCGGTACTGGCACAGCAGAGCATTAAGCATCTGGAGTGCGTCGAGTATCCGGAACTCGGCATGGAAGCTATCTGGAAAATTGAAGTAGAAGATTTCCCGGCCTTTATTCTGGTGGATGACAAAGGCAACGATTTCTTCCAGCAGATTGTCAGCAAACAGTGCGCTAACTGCGCGAAATAACCTGGCAGGCCCGGCGTTCTCCCGGGCCGCGTTATCGGTTAATTGCCGGATGGCGCTACGCTTATCCGGCTTATCCGGCCTGCACGAGAGACCATGCTCACGCTTTTACATCGCTGGTCGCTACCACAGAAATCGCCGGGCTATCCGGCTGTTCGACGAATGGCGGCGTTTTCCGGTATTTATCCAGCAGGTGGATCTGAATCTTGCGCAGCATATCGCCGTTCAAACGGTAGTAGCGGAAGTAGAGAACCAACGTCATCATGAAAAACAGTACCGGCAGGACAATCATAATAAACTGCATCCCCTGCAGGGTTTGCGCAGACTGCGCCACGTTCGGCGTGTAGCCAATCAGCCCCAGCACCAGAGCGATAAAGAACGCCGCAAACGCCGAGCCGCCCTTCACAACCATCGTCTGTACGGAATAAGCGATACTCTCGCAGCGAATATTGAGCTTAAATTCCCCATAATCGACCGTATCCGCCACCATGATTACCTGAAGCACCCAAAAGAGCGCGGTCCCGATATTCAGGAAAATACCCGCCGCCACGATTAAAGCGGCATTATGGACATCCGCCAACGCCATCGCGAAGAGCCCTGCGCAACTCAGAACGGGCATCACGGAGGCGCCCGCCCACAATATCCGCCGCGATAACATTTTCACCAGCCGGGGGAAGACAATCAGCGTCAGCAGATTCGCCGCGCCGGCGTAAGAAAGGTAATAGGGAAAAAGATCGGCATCGCCAATCACATAGGTGAAGTAGTAGATCGCAAAGCTATTGATAATATTGGAGGCGATGTTATACGCCAGCGCCATTCCCAACAGGCAAGAGAGCTGATCGTTTTTGTATATCAATCCAACGATCGTTTTTAACGTCAGATGTGGGCGGCCCGCCGTTACACCGTTGTCGGAGGAGTACACCTCATGTACGTTGCGTAATGTCACGATAGTCGAGGCGATAAAGAACGCAATCAGTACCAGCGTAAACATCTGAAAGCCGAACCCACGATCCGCCCCGCCAACATAGTTCACAAACGGCAGCGTTATACCGGCAGTGACGAAGCCAGCCAGACTGGCGAAGAAACGCGGGAACGGCACCAGTTGTTCGCGTTCTCGCTTATCAAGCGTAATGGTCGGCACCAGCGACCAAAATGGGATATCCATAATGGTATACGTCATGCCCCACAGGATGTAGGTTACGCAGACAAATACAACCTGCGCGGTTCCCTCAAAAAGATGGGCGCTGAACAGCAGGAAAAGCACCAGCGAATTGGTTAAGGTGCCGATCAATATCCACGGCTTAAATTTCCCCCACCGCGAACGCGTGGCGTTGACAATCCAGCCCATGATGGGATCGTTTATCGCATCCCAAATTCGCGCGACCAGAAAGAGGGTGCCGACGAGGCCGACCGAGAGTCCCACCACATCGGTGTAGTAATACATCAGGTACATATACACAATGCCGATGGCGAAATCCTTACCAAACGCACCGAACCCGTAACTCAGCTTTGTTGTCAGAGAGATGCTCATAGGGTACCGGGTCGCTGTTACCAGCGCCCGCCTTCTGTTAGTAGAGGTTAAACGCCGGATCTGCCGTCCAGCGCGGCTGGAGATTAACGGCGTAACCAGGCCGGAAGCCAGTCGCCATGCGCGGCGATCAGATCGTCAACCAACGCATAGATTTCTTCGATACCCAGCACCGCCGCGGTATGAGGGTCCATCATCGCCGCGTGATACACGCGATCGCGGTTTTCCGTGAGGATGGCTTCGGTCAACAGCGTTTGCACGTTGATGTTGGTCTGCATCATTGCCGCCAGATGGGAAGGGATCGTCCCCACCTTCGTCGGTTGAATGCCGTTGGCATCTACCAGACAAGCCACCTCGACGCAGCTTCCCTGCGGCAGGTTATCAATCAGTCCCTCATTACGCACATTGCCGTAAATCACGCTCGGCTCGCCGGTCCACAGAGCGTTCATAATGGTGCTGGCGTACTCGCGGGACGGTTTGATGTCGATACGCTCGGCGGTTTTATACTCCTCCAGCTCTTTATGCCAGTTCGCCAGTTGTTCTACGCAGCGTTTCGGATATTCATCCAGCGGCACCTTGTAGCGCGCAATCAGATCCTCGCGTCCCGGTTTAATAAACCACGGCGTGTACTCGGCAAAATGCTCTGATGACTCCGTGACGAAGTAGCCCAACTTTTTGAACATCTCATAGCGCACGATGTTCTGGCAGCGTTCATTGCCGTGAATATTGGGCTTCGGCGCCTGTCCGGCGTCATAAGCCGCCAGCAATTCAGGATAGAGATTGACATAAGTCCCGTCAGCCGTTTTGCGCTCCAGTTCCAGGTAAAACGCCATGTGGTTAATGCCGACGCAGCGGTAGCGCAGCGAGGCGGGATCGATATTCAAGTCGCGCGCCAGTTCTTCCGCCGTTCCCTGTACCGAATGGCACAGGCCGACCTGTTTGATATGCGGATAGCGGGCATACATCGCCCAGGTATTCATCGCCATCGGGTTGACGTAATTGAGCATGGTGGCCTTCGGACAGACTTCCGTCATGTCTTCGCAAATCTGCCACAGATGCGGGATGGTTCGCAGCGCGCGCATGATGCCGCCCGGCCCCAGCGTATCGGCGATCGTCTGTTCCAGGCCATGACGCTTACAAACCTCAAAATCGGTCACGGTGCAGGGTTCATAGCCGCCAATCTGAAAGGCGACCACCACGAAATCCGCATCCTGTAGCGCCGCTTTCTGGTGGGTATGGCAGGTAATCCGGCCAGAAGCGCCCGCTGAGTCCATCAGTTTCCGTACCACAATGTGCGACTCTTCCAGCCGGGTTTCGTCAATATCCATCAGGGCGACATGCGCTGACTTTAGCGCCTCGCGGTGAAACACATCGCCGAGGATATTTTTGACGAAAATCGTAGAACCTGCGCCGATAAAGGTAATTTTGGGTGCCGTCATCATGACTCTCCAGAACAGTAGTGAACACCTTCATGGTGGCACGCGTTCCCGGTGAAAACCTCCGTCTTCCCCGATGAGCATTCCCGAAAACTCAGATCGTATGCTGGCGCGCGGGAGATCTGAGTTTTTGGGACAAAATGGCGTAAAAAGCAGAGTATTCGGCCTGATAGTCAGGCTACGCTCTACAATATCGACGGATTCTGTGTCCGGATTCCCGGTTTCCTCCCGGCTAAAGGGGCATAATTCTGATAATTCAGGAAATGGAGTGACGATGAGTACGCAAGCAATATCCCTCCTCCCGCCCGACCCGCACATGTGCAACGGCGATGAAAAGCAAACCCGTAGCCCGCTGTCGCTCTATTCCGAATATCAACGACTGGACGTTGAGCTGAGGCCGCCGCACAGAATGGCCAGCAGTCACTGGCATGGGCAAGTAGAAGTGAATGTTCCGTTTGACGGCGATGTGGAGTATTTAATCAACAATGAAGTCGTGCAGATAAAGCAGGGACATATCACCCTGTTTTGGGCCTGTACGCCACACCAGCTTACCCGCCCCGGCAACTGCCGCCAGATGGCGATTTTCAGTTTGCCGATGCACCTGTTTCTCTCCTGGCCGCTGGATCGCGATCTTATCAACCATGTCACGCACGGGATGGTGGTTAAATCACTGGCGACCCAGCAGCTTAGCACCTTTGAAGTGTTGCGCTGGCAGCAGGAAACAAGCAGCCCGAATGAGCAAATTCGCCAGTTGGCGATCGATGAAATCGGCTTGATGCTTAAACGCTTTAGCCTTTCCGGCTGGCAACCCATTTTGCTCAATAAAACATCACGCACCCACAAGAATAGCGTCTCACGCCATGCGCAGTTTTACGTAAGCCAGATGCTGGGATTTATTGCCGATAACTACGATCAGGCGCTAACCATTAACGACGTTGCGGAGCATGTCAAACTCAATGCTAACTACGCGATGGGAATATTCCAGCGGGTTATGCAATTGACGATGAAGCAGTACATCACGGCGATGCGCATCAATCACGTACGTGCCTTATTGAGCGATACTGACAAAACGATCCTCGATGTCGCTCTGACTGCCGGGTTCCGATCCAGCAGCCGTTTTTACAGTACTTTTAGCAAATTTGTCGGTATGTCGCCGCAACAATACCGCAAGCTAAGCCAGCAACGACGCCAGACGATGCCCGGCTAAAGCCGGATACCACTATCAGCCAAAAAAATAATTCACCTGTCGATAAACGGCGGGTGAAATTGCTCGCTATCAATAATTAACCCATTGTTTATTAAACAATAATATCAATAACTGACCATTATTCCATCACTTTACACCCCCTATTTGACGGGGTAATACTTGCCCACGTCACATTCATACGGCGGGTCGGCAAGGCGTAAATTGCACGGCCTCCACAACCGGGTAAAAGATGATGAAAGTATTAATTGTTGAAAGTGAGTTTCTGCATCAGGACACCTGGGTTGGCAACGCGGTTGAGCGTCTGGCGGATGCCTTGAGCCAACAAAATGTTACCGTCATTAAATCGACATCCTTCGATGACGGCTATGCCATCTTGTCCGCGAACGAAGCCATTGACTGTCTGATGTTTAGCTACCAAATGGAACAACCGGATGAGCACCTGAGCGTCAGGCAATTGATCGGTAAGCTTCACGAGCGTCAGCAAAACGTGCCCGTTTTCCTGTTAGGCGACAGGGAAAAAGCGACGGCATCGCTGGACCGCGACCTGCTGGAGCTTGTCGATGAATTCGCCTGGATTCTGGAAGACACCGCTGACTTTATCGCCGGACGCGCCGTTGCCGCCATGACCCGGTATCGCCAGCAACTGTTACCGCCGCTGTTTAACGCGTTGATGAAATACAGCGACATTCATGAATATTCATGGGCGGCGCCGGGACACCAGGGCGGCGTCGGTTTCACTAAAACGCCTGCCGGTCGCTTTTATCACGATTATTATGGCGAAAACCTGTTCCGCAGCGATATGGGGATTGAGCGTACCACGCTCGGTTCACTCCTCGACCATACCGGCGCGTTTGGCGAAAGCGAGAAAAACGCCGCCCGCGTATTCGGTGCTGACCGCTCCTGGTCCGTGGTTGTCGGGACCTCAGGTTCTAACCGTACTATTATGCAGGCCTGTATGACGGATAATGATGTCGTTGTACTGGATCGTAACTGCCATAAATCCATCGAACAGGGGCTGATCCTCACTGGGGCCAAACCGGTATATATGGTGCCAAGCCGTAACCGTTACGGCATTATCGGGCCAATCTACCCGCAGGAAATGCAGCCTGAAACCTTGCAGAAAAAAATCAGCGCCAGCCCGCTGACCAAAACCAAAGCCGGACAGAAACCGTCTTACAGCGTGGTGACCAACTGTACCTATGACGGCGTATGCTATAACGCCAAAGAGGCGCAGGATCTGCTGGCAAAAACCAGCGATCGCATTCACTTCGACGAAGCATGGTACGGCTATGCGCGCTTCAACCCGATTTATTGCGATCACTACGCGATGCGCGGCGAGCCAGGCGACCATAACGGTCCGACCGTGTTTGCCACCCACTCCACGCACAAATTACTGAACGCGCTTTCACAAGCTTCCTACATTCACGTCCGTGAAGGCCGTGGCGCGGTGAATTTCTCCCGCTTCAACCAGGCCTATATGATGCATGCCACCACCTCTCCGTTATATGCCATCTGCGCATCCAACGATGTGGCGGTATCGATGATGGACGGTAACAGCGGCCTGTCCCTGACTCAAGAGGTGATTGACGAAGCGGTTGATTTCCGTCAGGCGATGGCGCGTCTTTATAAAGAGTTTACCGATGAAGGCGACTGGTTCTTTAAACCGTGGAATAAAGACGTCGTCACCGATCCACAAACCGGTAAAACGTATGACTTCGCCGACGCGCCGGCAAAACTGCTGGCAACCGACCAGAACTGCTGGGTCATGCGCCCCGGGGAAACCTGGCACGGCTTTAAAGACCTGCCGGATAACTGGAGTATGCTGGACCCGATTAAAGTCAGTATCCTGGCGCCGGGTATGGGCGACGATGGCGAACTGGAAGCATCCGGCGTACCTGCTGCGCTGGTCACAGCATGGCTTGGCCGCCACGGTATCGTGCCGACCCGCACCACCGACTTCCAGATTATGTTCCTGTTCTCCATGGGGGTAACTCGCGGGAAATGGGGAACGCTGATCAACACGCTGTGCTCCTTCAAACATCATTACGACGCGAATACGCCGCTGGCGCAGGTGATGCCGGAACTGGTGCAGGATTATCCTGACACTTACGCGAACATGGGTATTCATGACCTGGGCGATAAAATGTTTGCCTGGCTACGTGAAAATAACCCGGGCGCCCGTCTCAATGCCGCCTATTCCACCCTGCCGGTTGCGGAGATTACCCCGCGCGACGCCTACAACGCGATCGTGAACAACAATATTGAAATGGTGGCGATTGAAAATCTACCGGGTCGCATTGCGGCGAACTCCGTTATTCCTTACCCGCCAGGCATCCCGATGCTGCTCTCCGGTGAAAACTTTGGCGATGAAAACAGTCCGCAGGTGGGTTACTTACGCTCACTGCAATCCTGGGATCATCACTTCCCTGGCTTTGAGCATGAAACCGAAGGCACGGAAATTATTGATGGCGTATATCACGTTATGTGCGTGAAAGCCTAATCACAAAGAGTCTTTTTTTGAGGATGGCATGTATTCCCTGAGTATTGCTGCAAAACAATAATACTGTCATACCTTTTTGCGCGGGCCCCATCCCGCGCTTTTTTTATACAAAAATGACAAGTTTCCACTCGCGTACAACTTTTTGTACACCCTAATTCATCGTACAAATATTGTAATATTATTCAGGAAAGCTATTTTAATGCAGTTTCAATTCATCACACAATTGATTCAGTCCCCGTTATCTCTCCCGTTTGGCGAGATCCGGTCTTTTATGTTCATATTCCAGGAGTTCGGGTATGAGGATTTGCAGCAACGAGCCTTGCATAGTGTTATTAACCGAAAAAGATACATGGTTACGAGTAAATGGTAAGGAGCCAATCAGTTTAAAAGCGAATCATATGGCCATTCTGGCTTGTGAAAATAACGTTATTGACATTTCATCATTAAATAGCGTGCTAGTAATACAAGTGAGTCGCAATAATATTAAAGACTATTTACAATTCCTGAATAAAGATCTCTCACACCTTCCCGTCTGGCAACGCAACGCCGATCCCTTATTGACCGCCACCTGTCTGACGCCGGATATCTTCAGGGTCGCCGCCCGCTACAGCGCGATGGAAACACCGGATGAAATTGTTAGTGAACGCACCCGTGCGCTCCTTTTCACCGTTTTATCCCGCTTTCTTGACCACAAAAAATTTATTTCTTTGTTAATGCACATGCTGCGCAGCCGCATCAGTGACAGCGTTTACCACATCATTCAGAGCGATATTCATAAAGACTGGAATCTGAGCGCCGTTGCCAGCTGCCTGTGCCTGAGTCCAAGCTTGTTAAAGAAAAAGCTCAAAAACGAGAATACCAGTTATAGCCAAATAATCACGACCTGCCGAATGCGTTATGCCGTAAACCAATTATTAATGGACGGAAAGAATATCTCGCAAGTCTCACAGCTTTGTGGGTATAACAGCACGTCGTACTTTATTTCCGTGTTTAAAGAGTTTTATGGTATGACCCCCCTGCATTATGTTAGCCAACATCGGGAACGATCGGCTGCCTAATTTTTCTACACTCAACGATAAGACACGATAATAACAGCATTGGCGATAACCCGTCTCCGATATAATTCAGCGGCATTCTGAGGGGGTATGATACGACGTAATTTATCGTAACGAAGTCACCTTTTCAGGAGTCCAAATTATGTCTTCGGATGCTGATGCTCACAAAGTGGGCCTAATCCCCGTCACCTTAATGGTATCGGGGAATATTATGGGTTCAGGGGTATTCTTACTCCCTGCCAACCTGGCGGCCACTGGCGGGATTGCAATCTACGGATGGCTGGTCACTATCATCGGCGCCCTGGCGCTGTCGATGGTTTATGCCAAAATGTCGTCCTTAGATCCCAGTCCCGGCGGTTCTTATGCCTATGCACGCCGCTGCTTCGGGCCGTTTTTGGGCTATCAAACGAACGTGCTGTACTGGCTGGCATGCTGGATCGGTAATATCGCGATGGTCGTTATCGGCGTCGGCTATCTGAGCTATTTCTTCCCGATTCTGAAAGATCCGCTGGTATTAACGCTTACCTGCGTCGCGGTGCTGTGGATTTTTGTTCTGCTGAACATCGTCGGGCCGAAAATGATTACCCGCGTACAGGCCGTCGCCACCGTACTGGCGCTGGTGCCTATCGTAGGGATTGCGGTCTTCGGCTGGTTCTGGTTTAAAGGCGAAACCTATATGGCGGCCTGGAACGTGAGCGGTATGAATACCTTCGGCGCGATTCAAAGCACGTTGAACGTCACGCTATGGTCATTCATCGGGGTAGAAAGCGCCTCCGTTGCGGCCGGTGTGGTAAAAAACCCGAAACGCAACGTGCCTATCGCCACCATCGGCGGGGTACTGATCGCCGCCGTCTGCTATGTACTCTCCACAACGGCGATTATGGGGATGATCCCCAACGCGGCGCTCCGTGTGTCAGCATCGCCTTTCGGTGACGCGGCGCGTATGGCGCTGGGCGATACCGCAGGGGCTATTGTTTCCTTCTGTGCGGCAGCGGGGTGCCTGGGCTCTCTCGGCGGCTGGACGCTGCTTGCCGGCCAAACCGCAAAAGCGGCGGCGGACGATGGTCTCTTCCCGCCGATCTTCGCGCGGGTTAATAAAGCCGGTACGCCAGTGGCTGGGTTGCTTATCGTCGGCGTGCTGATGACTATCTTCCAGTTCAGCAGTATGTCGCCGAACGCCGCGAAAGAGTTTGGTCTGGTCTCCTCCGTGTCGGTTATCTTCACCCTGGTGCCTTATCTTTACACCTGTGCCGCGCTGTTGCTATTGGGCCACGGTCACTTTGGTAAAGCGCGCCCGCTGTATCTGCTGATTACCTTCGTCGCGTTTGTATATTGCATCTGGGCGGTTATCGGTTCCGGCGCCAAAGAAGTGATGTGGTCGTTCGTCACGTTGATGGTGATCACCGCGCTGTATGCGTTGAACTACAACCGCATTCACAAAAACCCGTATCCGCTGGATGCGCCGGTTAAACAAGATTGACCACGTGTAGTTAATGTTATCGCAACAGGCCGGATAGCGCAGGTTATCCGGCCACCACCAACATTAAGTTCTTAAGGTTCACTTAATTTTACTTTGTCACGATTAGCGTCACCGAATCGATGGACGCATCAACATGTTAAAGCGCTTTCTTAAAAGACCTGTTCTTGGGCAAATCGCCTGGCTTCTGCTTTTTTCCTTTTATATTGCCGTCTGCCTGAACATTGCGTTCTACAAGCAGGTACTACAAGACCTACCGTTAAACTCGCTGCGCAATGTGCTGGTGTTTATTTCCATGCCGGTCGTCGCGTTTAGCGTGGTCAATAGTGTGCTGACGCTGGCCTCATTTATTTGGCTAAACCGACTGCTGGCCTGCATTTTTATTCTGGTCGGCGCTGCCGCGCAGTATTTTATTTTGACTTACGGCATCATCATCGATCGCTCCATGATCGCCAATATGATGGATACCACGCCCGCGGAAACTTTTGCTCTGATGACGCCGCAAATGGTGCTGACGCTGGGATTAAGCGGCGTTCTGGCAGCCGTGATTGCCTTCTGGGTCAAAATCCGTCCGGCGACGCCGCGCTTACGGAGCGGGCTTTACCGCCTGGCCAGCGTCCTGATCTCTATTTTATTAGTTATTCTGGTCGCCGCCTTTTTCTATAAAGATTACGCCTCGCTATTTCGAAATAATAAACAGTTGATCAAAGCGTTAAGCCCATCGAACAGTATTGTCGCCAGTTGGTCATGGTATTCGCATCAACGGCTGGCGAATTTGCCGCTGGTACGCATTGGCGAGGATGCCCATCGCAATCCATTAATGCTGAAAGGCGATCGCAAAAACCTGACGATTCTCATCGTTGGCGAAACCTCGCGCGGCGATGATTTCTCTCTTGGCGGCTATCCGCGCGACACCAATCCGCGGCTGGCGAAAGACGATGTGATCTACTTCCCGCATACCACCTCTTGCGGTACGGCGACCGCGATCTCCGTTCCCTGCATGTTTTCTGATATGCCGCGCAAACATTATGACGAAGAGCTGGCGCATCACCAGGAAGGGCTACTGGATATTATCCAGCGCGCGGGGATTAACGTACTGTGGAATGATAATGACGGCGGCTGTAAAGGCGCATGCGATCGCGTTCCGCATCAAAATGTCACCGAGCTAAACCTGCCCGGACAATGTATCGACGGCGAGTGCTACGATGAAGTGTTATTTCACGGTCTGGAAGACTATATCGACCATTTGAAAGGCGATGGCGTTATTGTACTGCATACCATCGGCAGCCACGGCCCAACCTATTACAACCGTTATCCACCGCAGTTTAAAAAATTTACCCCAACTTGTGACACTAACGAAATTCAGAACTGTTCCCAACAGCAGTTGATCAACACCTATGATAATACCGTGCTGTACGTGGACTATATTGTAGATAAAGCCATTAACCTGCTGAAATCTCACCAGGATAAATTCACCACCAGCCTGGTCTATCTTTCCGATCACGGCGAATCATTGGGTGAAAATGGCGTTTATTTACACGGTTTGCCGTATTCCATTGCGCCGGATACGCAAAAACATGTCCCGATGCTCATTTGGCTTTCTAAAGATTATCAACAGCGTTATCAGGTGGATCAGGCCTGCCTGCAAAAACGGGCGAGCACGCTGGATTATTCACAGGACAATCTTTTCTCAACCATGCTGGGATTAACCGGCGTACAAACGACGTATTACCAGGCCGCAGATGATATTCTGCAACCGTGCAGGAGACTAAGCGAATGAAGATACTGATTGTTGAAGACGACACGCTATTATTACAGGGGTTAATACTCGCCGCGCAAACCGAAGGCTATGCGTGTGATGGCGTTTCGACAGCGCGTGCCGCCGAGCATAGTCTGGAGTCTGGTCATTACAGTCTGATGGTGCTGGATTTAGGGCTGCCCGATGAGGATGGCCTGCATTTCCTGACGCGAATCCGACAGAAAAAATACACCCTGCCGGTACTCATTCTGACCGCCCGCGATACGCTCAACGACCGCATTAGCGGGCTGGATGTCGGCGCAGATGATTATCTGGTAAAACCCTTCGCCCTGGAGGAGCTGCACGCCCGCATCCGCGCGTTGCTGCGCCGCCATAATAACCAGGGTGAAAGTGAACTGACGGTTGGCAATCTGACGCTCAATATAGGCCGCCATCAGGCATGGAGGGATGGACAGGAACTGACCCTGACGCCTAAGGAGTACGCGCTGCTCTCACGATTGATGCTCAAGGCAGGCAGTCCGGTGCACCGGGAAATTCTTTATAACGATATCTACAACTGGGATAACGAACCCTCGACCAACACTCTGGAAGTGCATATACATAATTTGCGCGACAAAGTCGGCAAGTCGCGCATTCGCACGGTTCGCAGGTTTGGCTACATGCTGGTTGCCACTGAGGAAAGCTAAGTGAGCCTGATGCGTTTTCAGCGAAGAGCGATGACCCTTCGCCAGCGTTTAACGCTGACAATTGGTCTTATTCTGCTGGTGTTCCAGCTAATCAGTACCTTCTGGTTATGGCATGAAAGCACTGAGCAAATCCAACTGTTCGAGCAGGCGCTGCGGGATAATCGCAACAACGATCGCCATATCATGCACGAAATTCGCGAGGCGGTCGCCAGCCTGATCGTCCCCAGCGTATTTATGGTTAGCCTGACGCTGCTGGTTTGCTACCAGGCGGTACGGCGTATTACCCGCCCACTCGCCGAACTGCAAAAAGAGCTGGAAGCGCGGACGGCGGATAATCTGACGCCGATCGCCATTCACAGCTCCACGCTTGAGATTGAGTCCGTCGTCTCGGCGATCAATCAACTGGTTACGCGTTTGACCACCACGCTCGACAATGAACGCCTTTTTACCGCCGATGTGGCCCATGAGCTACGCACGCCGCTGTCGGGGGTGCGTTTGCATCTGGAATTATTGTCAAAAACCCACAATGTTGATGTCGCGCCGCTTATCGCCCGTCTTGACCAGATGATGGATAGCGTCTCCCAGCTTCTGCAACTGGCGCGCGTGGGCCAGTCATTCTCTTCCGGGAATTATCAGGAAGTAAAACTGCTGGAAGATGTGATCCTCCCCTCCTACGATGAGCTGAACACCATGCTGGAAACGCGCCAGCAAACTCTGTTGCTGCCGGAAAGCGCGGCGGACGTGGTGGTGCGCGGTGACGCGACGTTACTGCGTATGCTGCTGCGAAATCTGGTGGAAAACGCGCATCGCTATAGCCCTGAAGGAACCCATATCACTATCCACATTAGCGCCGACCCCGACGCTATTATGGCGGTCGAAGACGAGGGGCCGGGTATTGATGAAAGCAAATGCGGGAAGCTAAGCGAAGCGTTCGTGCGGATGGACAGCCGTTATGGCGGAATTGGCCTGGGGCTGAGTATCGTCAGCCGCATCACCCAGCTACATCAGGGACAGTTTTTCCTGCAAAACCGTACGGAAAGAACAGGCACCCGTGCCTGGGTGCTGTTGAAAAAGGCATAACAGGCGTTTAATACGTCGTGACCCACACATAGATAAAACTGCTGACAATCAGCACACTACACAGGGTCGTCAAACTTTTATAAATATAGCTTTTCATGACGCTCTCCTCCAAAGGTATGGAGGAGAGTATGCCCGCGAGAGATTAAGCGAACCTTAAGCGCGAAATTTATTCATCGATACGCGGATGTTGCTGTACCAGACGCGAACGTTTGACCTGCAGCTCCGCAATTTCCTGATCGATGTCGTCGATTTTCTGCTCAATATTATCGTAATGCTCGCCCAGAATTTCCTTCGCTTCCTGGATGTCCGACGCCGCTGGCGTTGCGCCTTTTAACGGACGATTGGCCGTCTCTTTCATGGAAATACCGGTAATCAAGCCTATCACCGCGATGACCATCAAATAATACGCCGGTATCATCAGATCCTGCGAGCTTTCCACCAGCCAGGCCGCCAGCGTTGGCGTCAGACCGGCAATCAATACAGAGATATTAAAAGCCGCCGCCAGCGCGCTGTAACGAATATGCGTCGGAAACATCGCCGGCAATGTCGAGGCCATCACCCCGGTAAAGCAGTTCAGAATCACCGCCAGCATCAACAAACCGGCAAAAATCAGGCCAATAACGTTACTGTTAATCAGGATGAAGGCCGGGATCGCCAGCGCGAACAGCGCAATGCTGCCCATAATCACAAATGGACGTCGACCGAAACGGTCGCTCAGCAGCCCCATCACCGGCTGCACAAACAGCATCCCGATCATAATGGCGATGATAATCAACACGCCGTGATCTTCAGAATAGTGCAGGTTATGCGACAGGTAGCTCGGCATGTAGGTGAGCAGCATGTAGTAGGTCACGTTGGTGGCAATCACCAGACCGATACATGACAACAGGCTACGCCAGTGTTTGGTGGCAATCTCTTTAAAGGAGACTTTCGGCCCATCCTGCAACCCTTCGCGGTCGCCCTGCTCCAGTTTATCCACGTGCTGCTGAAACGCTGGCGTCTCCTCCAGCGCATGGCGTAAGTAGAGACCAATAATCCCCAATGGCAGGGCGATAAAGAACGGAATACGCCAGCCCCACTCAAGGAAATTCTCCTCGCCGACAATCGTCGAGATTAAGACCACCACGCCCGCGCCCAGCACGAACCCGGCGATGGAACCAAAATCCAGCCAGCTTCCCATAAATCCGCGTTTACGATCCGGCGAATATTCCGCGACAAAGATCGACGCGCCGGTATATTCCCCGCCAACCGAGAAGCCCTGCGCCATTTTACACAGCAACAACAGTATTGGCGCCCAGATACCGATCGTCGCGTAAGAGGGGATTAACCCGATACAGAAGGTACTGATCGACATAATCACAATCGTGATCGCCAGGATCTTCTGGCGCCCGTATTTATCGCCGAGCATACCAAAGAATAACCCGCCGAGCGGACGAATCAGGAAGGGAACGGAAAACGTGGCCAGCGCGGCAATCATCTGGACGCTGGGATCGGCGCCGGGGAAAAAGACTTTACCCAACGCGTAGGCAACAAATCCATAAACACCAAAATCAAACCACTCCATCGCGTTGCCCAGCGACGCGGCGGTAATCGCTTTGCGAAGTTTACCATCATCAATGATGGTCACATCGCCCAGTGTAATCGGTTTTATTTTTTTCCTTTTCAGCATAGCTGTCCTCATAGGCTAAGCCCTGTAGCGCTATATACGGCGGGCACTGGCATACCGCGCCAGCGTCGCCGTCGAGCGGAGGGAGGGGCGCGAACGCTATCCCTCATACAAGCGTAGCAGGTTTACTTACACTGTCCGGTTACGGACTGTACAACCGAACCTGTTGACGCCTGAATGGGCAGTTAATGACCTTTTTACCCTAACAGGGTTTAAATATGTGATCAACTTCACACATATATGTCAATTTGGTCAAAAGGTGTAAACAAGGACGCCCTAATGCGCTGTAGTGGCAGTAAAAAAGCGGTTATTCGAGTGTAAACCATTGCTGACTGGCGTGGCGCAGCCCCTTTTATAAAAGCGGCAATAGTCCCGACAACACTAAGGATTTTGTGTATAATTGCGGCCTTTTTCGGCGATCTGCCATTTTTGGGCGCGTTTGCCCCCGCTGACTTTTTGAGGATACCAACATGTCATTACCCCACTGCCCGCAATGTAACTCCGAATATACCTACGAAGATAACGGCATGTTCATCTGCCCGGAATGCGCTCACGAATGGAACGATGCGGAACCCGCTCAGGAGAGCGATGAGCTGATTGTCAAAGACGCCAACGGCAACCTGCTGGCGGACGGCGATAGCGTCACCATCGTGAAAGATCTGAAAGTAAAAGGCAGCTCTTCCATGCTGAAAATCGGCACCAAAGTGAAGAACATTCGTCTGGTTGAAGGCGACCATAACATCGACTGCAAAATCGATGGTTTTGGCCCGATGAAACTGAAATCCGAGTTCGTGAAAAAGAACTGATTTACCGTATCATTGCCCGGTAGCGCCTTGCTTACCGGGCCTGAGCGGCCCTGCCACCGACAATATTGTGCCAATTTCGAACTACACTTAACGAGCATCTCTTACCTGAGGTAACCATCATGCCGTTAAGTCCCTATCTCTCTTTTGCCGGCAACTGTGCCGACGCCATCGCGTATTATCAACAAACGTTAGGCGCAGAACTGCTTTATAAACTCAGCTTCGGTGAAATGCCCCCCTCGGCGGCGGATAATGAAGAGGGCTGCCCGTCAGGAATGCGCTTTCCCGATACTGCTATCGCCCACGCCAACATGCGCATTGCGGGCAGCGATATCATGATGAGTGATGCCAGCGCGTCGGGAACGGCGCATTATTCCGGCTTTACGCTGGTGCTTGATACCCAGGATGTAGCAGAAGGGAAGCGCTGGTTTGATAACCTTGCCGCACAAGGGCAAATCGAAATGGACTGGCAGGAGACTTTCTGGGCGCAGGGTTTCGGCAAGGTCAGCGATCGTTTCGGTGTGCCGTGGATGATTAACGTGGTTAAACATCAGCCTGCCACCTAACTCCCCGGGAGGCTCGCCTTCCCCCTTGCCATCAGAGTGATCTTTGGCTGCACGTTATCCGCCGTTTAGCTGCCATAGAATAAATAATGACGGTAGTTTGCTACAGTCTGGCGAAAGATGGTTGATCCTGATGAAGCGTCGGGAGGACATTATGCCAGTCTGTGAATTACGCCACGCGACAACAGAGGATACCGATTCTGTTTACGCGCTTATCTGTGAGTTACTTAAAAATGAGCTTGATTATCAGGCTTTCAGGGATGGGTTCGCCGCTAATTTACTGGACCCCAACCTTCATTATCGTTTAGCGCTACGCAACGGAGAGGTGGTCGGCATGATCAGCCTGCATATGCAGTTTCATCTCCATCATGCCAACTGGATTGGCGAAATTCAGGAGCTGGTGGTATTACCGCAGATGCGGGGACAAAAAGTTGGCAGTCAGCTTCTGGCCTGGGCAGAAGAAGAAGCACGTCAGGCGGGTGCGGAGCTAACGGAGCTTTCCACAAATATTAAACGCCGCGATGCACACCGTTTTTATCTTCGCGAAGGTTACAAGCAAAGTCATTTCCGGTTTACGAAAGCATTGTGATCTGGCAACCGTCATCAGGAGATAAGGCATAACGTAATCAGCCGTCACCGGGTGAAGTAGCGGAGTCATCTCAATTCTACTGTCGACAAGCCTGGATAAAGGTTAAACGGGCTGACTCGCTTCTTTAACAAAAATGGCCCTTTTAAGTTGTAGAAATGTAAATTTATTGTCAACGAACTACACTTTTCTCTTTGGCATCACCGGGAGGGTTGCCTGAAAATCCCGGGATGAGGTTTTCTTAGAAGGACAGTGACGTTATGTTCGCAGCAATCATTATCGGTATTTTTATTATCAGCGTCATTTATGCGCATTCACGCGGGGTGGAAAAACAAAAACTTTCCCGTCAGCTCTTTGACCACTCGACGTTTATGGCGCCGATCAATATGTTCATGACTCGCTTCTCAACGTTACCGGCAAAGCAGCCGTACTTTGATACCACGGCATTTCCAGAGCTGCAGAAGCTGACGGAAAACTGGCAGGTGATTCGTGAAGAGGCGCTACGGCTTCAGCATCACATAAAAGCCGCGCAGGCCAATAACGACGCCGGATTCAACACCTTTTTCAAGCGCGGCTGGAAACGGTTTTATCTTAAATGGTATTCCGATGCCCACCCGTCGGCAGAAACGTTATGCCCGATAACGACAAAGCTGGTCAACAGCATCCCCTCTATCAAAGCGGCGATGTTCGCCGAGTTGCCTCCCGGGGCCTATCTGGGAAAACATCGCGACCCCTATGCCGGTTCAGTACGTTACCATCTTGGATTAAGCACACCGAATGATGACCGCTGTTTTATTGAAGTTGATCGACAGCGCCATAGCTGGCGCGACGGCGAAGCCGTCATCTTCGACGAAACCTACGTTCATTGGGCGGAAAATAAAACTGAGCAGACGCGTATTATCCTCTTTTGCGATATTGAGCGCCCAATGAAATGGCGCTGGGCGCAGAGCGTAAACCACTGGGTCGGCGCATCGTTGATGTCCGCCGCCAGTTCGCCAAACGACGAGAACGATCGCACCGGTGCGATTAATCGCATCTTTAAATACGTTCACGCAGCACGCGATGCCGGGCAACGGCTGAAAAAGAAAAACCGTACTCTCTATTACGCGCTGAAATATCTCGTTATTGCCGCTATTTTTGCCGCGATAATCCTTTTCAGCCTCCTCTGAAGCCGGGCCACGGTATGAAACTGCCTGCCGCGGCCTGTTCTATCCTGGCGTTAGTCTCAAAGCGTTCCCTGACCTTGAGTCTATCCATCCGGATAATATCCACTTCAGGCAGAGCGTTCCGCCTTATCTGGCCTGCGCTCCGCGTTTCTCCCCATAATAAATGTCATGCGGCATTTTCTTTCGACACGTCAAAACTGACGATAGCCTGTTTTTCGTCAGGGTTTTGAGCAAAATTCGCCCGTAATATCAGGGAAAGCCCATACTAAAAAAGTGGCATAAAACATGCATACTGAGGGCGACAGCGCGTATGCGCGATTTGATTAACTGGAGCGAAACCGATGAAAAAAGTCGTCACGGTTTGCCCGTATTGCGCATCAGGTTGCAAAATCAATCTGGTGGTCGATAACGGCAAAATCGTCCGGGCTGAGGCGGCGCAGGGGAAAACCAACCAGGGTACCCTGTGTCTGAAGGGCTACTATGGCTGGGATTTTATTAATGATACCCAGATCCTGACCCCGCGTCTGAAAACCCCAATGATCCGTCGCCAGCGTGGCGGCAAACTGGAATCTGTTTCCTGGGATGAAGCGCTCAATTACGTCGCTGAACGTTTGAGCGCCATCAAAGCGAAGTACGGTCCGGATGCAATCCAGACAACCGGCTCCTCTCGCGGTACCGGAAATGAAACCAACTATGTAATGCAAAAATTCGCACGCGCCGTTATTGGTACCAATAACGTTGACTGCTGCGCTCGCGTCTGACACGGCCCATCGGTTGCAGGTCTGCACCAATCGGTCGGTAACGGCGCAATGAGTAATGCGATTAACGAAATTGATAACACTGATTTAGTGTTCGTCTTCGGGTATAACCCGGCGGATTCCCACCCTATCGTGGCGAATCATGTGATTAACGCTAAACGCAACGGGGCGAAAATTATCGTCTGCGATCCGCGCAAAATTGAAACTGCGCGCATCGCTGACATGCATATCGCGTTGAAAAACGGCTCGAATATCGCGCTGCTCAACGCCATGGGACATGTCATTATTGAAGAAAACCTGTACGACAAAGCGTTTGTCGCCAGCCGTACCGAAGGTTTTGAAGAGTACAGTAAGATTGTCGAAGGCTATACGCCGGAGTCCGTTGAAGAGATCACTGGCGTGAGCGCACAGGAGATTCGTCAGGCGGCGCGGATGTATGCCAGCGCGAAAAGCGCGGCGATCTTGTGGGGTATGGGCGTCACCCAGTTCTATCAGGGTGTGGAAACCGTGCGTTCACTGACCAGCCTCGCGATGCTGACCGGTAACCTCGGCAAGCCAAGCGCGGGCGTTAACCCGGTTCGCGGCCAGAACAACGTTCAGGGCGCGTGCGATATGGGCGCGCTGCCGGATACTTATCCGGGCTACCAGTACGTTAAATTCCCGGAAAACCGCGAGAAGTTCGCTAAAGCCTGGGGCGTAGAAAGTCTGCCTGCACATACCGGCTATCGCATCAGCGAGCTGCCGCACCGTGCGGCGCATGGCGAAGTGCGCGCGGCGTACATTATGGGTGAAGATCCGCTGCAAACCGATGCGGAGCTCTCTGCGGTACGTAAAGCGTTTGAGGACCTGGAACTGGTCATCGTGCAGGGCATCTTCATGACCAAAACCGCGTCGGCGGCGGATGTGATTTTACCCTCCACCTCCTGGGGCGAGCATGAAGGCGTCTTCTCTGCGGCTGACCGTGGCTTCCAGCGCTTCTTTAAAGCCGTTGAGCCGAAGTGGGACCTGAAAACCGACTGGCAGATTATCAGTGAAATCGCCACCCGGATGGGCTATCCGATGCACTACAACAACACCCAGGAGATCTGGGATGAGTTGCGTCATCTGTGCCCGGATTTCTACGGCGCCACTTACGAGAAAATGGGCGAACTGGGCTATATCCAGTGGCCATGCCGCGACACGTCGGATGCCGATCAGGGAACCTCGTACCTCTTTAAAGAGAAGTTCGATACCCCCAACGGTCTGGCGCAGTTCTTCACCTGCGACTGGGTAGCGCCTATCGATAAACTCACCGAAGAGTACCCGATGGTACTGTCGACGGTGCGCGAAGTCGGCCACTACTCCTGCCGCTCAATGACCGGTAACTGTGCGGCGCTGGCCGCGCTGGCCGATGAACCGGGCTATGCGCAAATCAATACCGCCGACGCCGCGCGTCTGGGCATTGAAGATGAAGCGCTGGTGTGGGTTCATTCGCGTAAAGGCAAAATCATCACCCGCGCGCAGGTCAGCGATCGCCCGAACAAAGGGGCGATTTACATGACCTACCAGTGGTGGATTGGCGCCTGTAACGAGCTGGTGACTGAAAACCTCAGCCCGATTACCAAAACGCCGGAGTACAAATACTGCGCCGTACGCGTTGAGCCGATCGCCGATCAGCGAGCCGCCGAGCAGTATGTGATTGATGAGTACAACAAGCTGAAAACCCGCCTGCGCGAAAGCGCAATGGGTTGATCTGCCGGATGGCGGCATCAGAATGCTTTATTCGGCCTGCGTCTACTGTAGGCCTGATAATATGCATTAGCATCGCCATCAGGCATTTTCCCTATAACAGCCTCCGCCCGGAGGCTGTTTTTTTATCCATACGATCTCTTTATACTGTCTTTTCCGTACCCTAAATAAAATTCAAAATGAAACCACTTATTGCATTGATGTTGTTTATGACATTCTTTGCCCATGCCGCAGATCCTGAGCCGGGTAGCCAGTATTTGCAGGCAGCAGAGGCAGGTGACAGACGCGCGCAATATTTTCTGGCCGACAGTTGGTTGAGCTATGGCGATTTGAACAAAGCTGAATACTGGGCGCAAAAAGCCGCCGACAATGGCGACGCCGACGCCTGCGCGCTACTGGCGCAAATCAAAATCACTAATCCGGTAAGCCTGGATTATCCCGACGCGAAAAAGCTGGCTGAAAAGGCGGCTAACGCGGGCAGTAAAGCGGGAGAAATTACGCTGGCGCGGATCCTGGTCAACACCCAGGCCGGGCGTCCGGACTACCCAAAAGCCATCTCGCTGCTGCAAAAGGCCTCTGAAGATCTGGATAACGACTCCGCGGTGGATGCGCAAATGTTGCTTGGCCTGATTTACGCCAACGGCGTGGGCATTGCCGCCGATGATGAAAAAGCCGCCTGGTATTTCAAACGCAGTTCCGCTATTTCCCGTACCGGCTATTCAGAATACTGGGCGGGAATGATGTTTTTAAACGGTGAACCGGGCTTTATTGAAAAGAACAAGCAGAAGGCGTTGCATTGGTTGAATCTAAGCTGTCTGGAAGGGTTTGATACCGGTTGCGAAGAGTTCGAAACGCTAACAAATGGCTGATGTTTATTGCCTGATGAACGTAGTCGTTGTAGGCCTGATAAGCGTAGCGCCATCAGGCAACCCGGAGCCGGTTGTCGGATGGCGGCGTGAACGCCTTATCCGGCCTACATTCTCTTTCTCTGTAGGCCGGATAAGCAAAGCGCCATCCGGCAATCCGTTATTGGGCGGTCTTATCAAATTTGCCCAGTACGTCGCGCTCATAGGCCAGCGCTTTTTTACGGTCAAACTTGTGTTCCCACTTGGCGATAACCAGCACCGCCAGCGCATTCCCCACCACATTTAGCGCAGTACGCGCCATGTCGAGGATACGGTCGACACCGGCGATAAACGCCAGCCCTTCCAGCGGAATGCCCACGCTGCCCAGCGTCGCCAGTAACACCACGAAGGAAACGCCAGGCACGCCGGCAATCCCTTTCGACGTCACCATCAGCGTCAGCACCAGTACAATTTCCTGCCACAGCGACAGGTCGATACCGTATAGCTGCGCGATAAAAATGGCGGCGATGCTCTGGTATAACGTGGAGCCGTCGAGGTTAAATGAGTAACCGGTCGGCACCACGAAACTGGTGATAGAGGCTGGCGCGCCGTAAGCTTCCATCTTCTCGATAATGCGCGGTAGCACGCTCTCGGAGCTGGCGGTCGAGTACGCCAGAATCAATTCATCTTTCAGAATGCGAATCAGAATCCAGATACTTAACCCGCACAGGCGCGCCACGATGCCCAGCACCACCAGCGCAAAGAAGATAATGGCAAAGTGTACCAGCAGCACCAGTTTCGCCAGCGGCCACAGCGACGCGAAACCAAAATTCGCTACCGTGACGGCGATCAGCACAAAAACGCCCACTGGCGCATAGCGCATCACCATATGGGTGACTTTAAACATGGTTTCAGAGATGGAACGAAATACCGTCACCAGCGGTTCGCGGTGCGTTGCCGGCAGGGATGACAACCCCAGCCCAAACAGGACCGAGAAAAAGATAATTGGCAGCATATCCCCTTTGGCCATCGATGCGATGATATTGGTCGGCACCAGCGACAGTATCGTCCCCATCAGCCCATGTGCATGACTTTGTACTTCCGCCGTGGTGTTCTGGTATTTCGAAATATCGACGGTCGCCAGTTGCGACATATCAATGCCTGAGCCTGGCTGAAAGACATTCGCCAGCGTAATGCCGAGGATAATCGCCACCGTGGTGATCAGTTCAAAATAGAGAATGGTTTTGGCGCCGATACGGCCTAGCTGTTTTGCATCGCCAACGCCGGCGATGCCGACAATCAGAGTCGAGATCACGATTGGCACGACGATCATTTTAATCAGATGGATAAAGATATCGCCAGCAGGCGACAGCAGATTGGCAATCAGCCATTCACGGCTGTCACTGTGATAATGCAGATAGCTGCCCAGCAGAATGCCCAGCACCATAGCCAGCAAAATTTGCCAGGCCAGGCTGACTTTCAAATTTTTCATAACAACAGACTTCCTCGATGAAGCGTTGCTCTCCGCCGAAAGCATGAGAGCAATACATACTGGAAGGGTATGATTTGTGTTGCGTTGGTTTGTAGAGTTTTTTAACGCGCATAATCAGTATCATTTGCATAGCGTCTTGCGCAACCCTTTCATAACAGGGCTTTTGGCTGTTTTTATGCATAATAACGCGAGTTTATGGTGTTAATGATGAATAACTATTTGTTATGGAAAGTTTTTTACTTCGTCAAAATCGAATAATATTCTGAGGTAATTAATTTTTACCTGTGGCGCATTCGCCGTTTTTTTAAACAGCACACATGACAAAAGTCACAAAAAAGAAAAAATTATTTCTGCCGATTTTGTAACAATTTAGCCAAATTAATGGCCTCTACCAGCTGCGCGCGGTTCACTCGCGGCGAGTTTGCATCCAGTAAGGTTTGCCACAGCGACACGGCTTGCGCATAATCCGCCTGCATAAACGCATCCGCCGCCAGCAGCATCTGCGCGGTCACTTCTGTCGCATCCAGCGCTAACGCTTTATTAATCATTTCACGCGTCGCAGGCGTCATATGTTGCCCGGACTGGTAATACAGCACCGTTGCCAGCGCGGCGAAAAGCTGCGCGTTATCGCCTCGCAGACGCAACGCCTGACGATATGCCAGCAGCGCATTGTCATACGCATTGCGATAGAGATAATACTCGCCCAGCCGCGCCCATTGCTCGCTATCCTGCGGATTGGCGCGGATTTTTTCTTGCAGCCTGGAAAGCTGCGCCTCTGGCGTTTGCGGGTTCGTAAAGTCACGTAGCGGATCGGCCAGACGCTGTTGCTCGCTACGCACAGCCTGCCATTTCGGCGTCAACATATAGCCGCCGATACAGACAGCCACCATCAACACCGCCGCAGCCGTCAGACGCTTTACGGGCATGGGACGTAACGGCACAGTGGAGTGCTCAGACTGGCTCATTGTTCCCCCTCTTCTGCGTGCTGACGCTTTCTCACCCGCCAGACCACCACGCCCACCAACAATAACAGCAGGCACGGCAGCGCCCACAACAGCAGCGTTTGCTCATTCAACGGCGGGTTGTAGCGCACGAAATCACCATAACGGTCGGTCATCCAGGCGGTGATTTCCGCTTCGCTTTTACCTTCGGCCACCATGCTGTAAACCTGATGGCGCATACTGACCGCCACGGGCGCATTGGATTCCAGCAAATTCTGGTTCTGACACTGCGGACAGCGCAGTTGACCGGCAATAGACAGCGCTTTTTCCTGCTGTTGTGGATTGTCAAAGCGCCAGGTATCCACCACCTGGGCGTGGGTGGCGAATGTGATTAAAAACAGGACGATCGTTAAGAGTAAAAACTTTCTGCCGGATGGCGCTACGCTAATCCGGCCTACGGTTTGCGCATCCTGTAGGCCGGATAAGGCGCTTACGCCGCCATCCGGCAACGCTGTGAGTAATTTACGCATCACGCTTCCTCCCCCGCCATCCGCTCAGCAGCGCGCCACACACCATCAACAATCCCCCTCCCCAGATCCAGCGCACGCCGGTCTGCACGTATAAGCGCATGGCGTAACGGTCCGCTCCGGTTTTTTCGCCCATCACCGCGTACCAGTCATGTAGCAGGTTCCAGTGAATCCCCGGCTCCATCATCTGTTGACGACGCGCGGCATAGAAGCGCCTTTCAGGCTGCAGGCTGCCAATGCGTTTTTCATTCCGCCACAACGTGATCCGCGCTTTTTCACTGGTGTAGTTGCCTTTGGCTTCCAGATCCAGACGCTCGAAACGAAAGGTATAGCCCGCCAGTACCACCTGCTGCCCCGGGCTGAGGTTAAGGCTGATTTCATGCCGACTGCCGCTGGAAACCATGATCCCGGCGGCGAAGATAAATACGCCCGTATGCGCCAGCAACGCCGGAAGCTGACGATGCACAGAGACTTTGCGGCTTCTGATTGTCGCAAGCACGATAACCACCAGCATCAGCAGGCCAAACGGCAGCGTGACGCGATTAAAATAGGGCGCGCCCACCGAAAGCCTTCCCCAGCCCATCAAACCATAAATCATGGGGTAGAGCGTCCCGACCAGCACGATCAACAAGACGGCGCTAAAGAGCAGCAGCGTCGCCAGAATGAGCGTTTCGCACTTTCCGCCGCCCAAACGCGTCGCCGGATACGGCTCCCGTGCCCGCCAGCCGTACAGAGCA
The DNA here is from genome assembly GCF_039650795.1 of Salmonella sp. K21076. Classification (NCBI taxonomy): domain Bacteria; kingdom Pseudomonadati; phylum Pseudomonadota; class Gammaproteobacteria; order Enterobacterales; family Enterobacteriaceae; genus Salmonella; species Salmonella sp. K21076. The sequence goes on along the minus strand of NZ_JBCLYA010000048.1, from coordinate 103,410 downwards.
AGCGATGCCAGACTTAACGCGGCAAAAAGGATAAACAGCGGCACCGCGCGCACATTATCTAACGCAAAAGCATGGACGGAGAGCAGAATGCCGGAACGCACAATCAGCGTTCCCAGCAACGAGAGGATCAGCGTCAGTATCGCCAGCAGCAACGACCAGTGGCGGAAGCTCCCGCGCTGGCGGCTGACATACAGACTGTGCAGCAACGCGCTGGCGGCAAGCCACGGCAACAATGAGGCATTTTCCACCGGGTCCCAGAACCACCAGCCGCCCCAGCCCAGTTCGCAATACGCCCACCACGATCCGAGAATGATCCCCAGCGTCAGAGCGCACCAGCCGAGTAACGCCCAGCGCCAGCACACCCAGGCGGTTGCCGCGTTAAAGCCGCCGCACAGTAGCGAGGCCAGCGCTACGCTCGCCGCGGTCATCAGGCCGCCATAACCCAGATAGAGCAGCGGCGGATGTAAGATCAGCCCCAGATGTTGCAGCATGGGATTAAGGTCGCGCCCTTCCATGGCGGGAGGGAAAATACGCAGGAACGGATCGGACCACAGCACAATAAATAGCAGCAGCGAAGCCATAATGAGGGACAAGATGCTCAGGGTCAGCGGAAAAAGCGCGTCAGATTCATGCCGGGAGCGCCAGGCGAATAGCACCGTCCACCCCGAAAGAAGCAGCGCCCACAGCAGGAGCGAGCCTTCATGACCGCCCCATACCGCCGCCAGTTTCAGTCCCCATGACAACTGACTATGGCTATGCTGCGCAACATAAACGACCGAAAAATCGCTGGTCAGAAAACAGCTAAACAGAATCGCAAACGCCAGTAGCAGCAGCGTGAACGCCGTCCACGCGCCGCAGGTCGTCAGGCGCATGACGCCACGCCAATGCTGCGCCATCCCGCACCACGTCGCCAGCGGGGTTAACACGTTGACCCCGAGACTCAACAACAGCGCCAGAAATCCGGCTTCAGGAAGGAAGATGTCCAGATTATGCAACCGTTAGCTGTCCCGCATAAAGAATGAAAAAGCGCAGCAGCAGCACGCCGGTCAAACTGGCGCCGCAAACGGCCAGCACGCCGTGAAACGTGACGCTGCGGTTGGCCCAGGGTTTTAGCAGCATCGGGATAATCAATCCCAGCCCTACGACGCCAAGCCAGAACCACCAGCTCCAGAATCCGCCGCCCAGCGCCGCCGCCAGCGCCCGCATTTTGCCGTCATCGCCCAGCGCCAGACCGACGAAGAACGCCGCCAGCAGGAAAATTTCCAGCCATACCACCGGAACCTCCATGCGATGCACAAAGCGCGCTTCCGTGCTGTGCGGGTTGCTACGATGGCGTAACGCCATGGCGATCAGCGCCACCGCCGCGCCGGAGGAAATCCCGGAGAACAGGAATAGTACCGGCAGGATCGGGTTATTCAGGAACGGATAGGATTTCAGCGCCGACAGCAGAAAGCCGGTGTACGCGCCGAGCAGAACCGCCAGCACCAGCATTAACGTCTCCAGCGCACGGTGGAACGGCGCGATCAGCGTCAACACTTTCTGCACGATCTCTAACCGCGGCAGCCAACGTTGCTGCAGGGCAATCACCTCTTTTTCAAAGATTTTCGCCAGCCACAGTATCAGGACCACCATGTAAAGCTGGAACAGCATCACCCCCATCGACATCACCGAGGTAAAGCTGTAGTGAAACATCAGCTTCCAGAAGGTCCACGGGCGCGTCAGGTGGAAGACCAGAATCAGCAGACCAAGAATAATCGCCCCCGGCCCTAACACCAGCGTAGTGCGCAGCAGCGTGCTGTCCGAACCGCCCGCCTCCGGATGGAAGCGGCGTAGCAGAATCGCCAACGTAACCAGTCCGGCGGAGATGCCAATCAGGAACAGATAGATGGCGATGGGCCAGTCCCACACCAGTGATGCAAAATGAAATGCAGAAGCGGATGTCATTGGCTCACCTCCCCATAGTTAAAGGGAACGCGGTAGACCTTCGGTTTTGTGCCCAGCGCCAGCTTGTAACGATAGGTGGTTTTCTGCCGCAACAAACGGGAGATATCGCTGTTGGGATCGTCCAGATTACCAAACGTCAGCGCCTTCGTTAGACATGACTCAACGCAGGCGGGCTGTTTGCCCGCTTTCAGGTTAGTTTTCCGGCAGAAATCGCACTTATCCGCCGTCTTACTGACCGGATGGATAAAGCGCACGCGGTAGGGACACGCGGCAATGCAGTACTGACAGCCGACGCAAAGGTCCGGGTTCACGTCGACAATACCACTGGCGGCATCGCGGAATGATGCGCCGGTCGGGCAGACGTCAACGCAGGGGGCATGGTCGCAATGCTGGCACGAGTGGCGGAAGAAGCGATATTTCACATCAGGAAACGTCCCCTGCGGCTCGCTGCGAATAATCGTCAGGCGCGATACGCCTTCCGGCACGTTGTTGACTTCCCGACAGGCATCCATGCAGGCCGTGCAGCCGATGCATAATGACTCATCGTGTACCATGCCATAACGCACGCCGTTAATATTCAACGTGTTCGCTACAACGCGTCCTGCCATCCCACTGACCGCCGCCAGCGCGCCGACGCGGGTAATAAATTGACGTCGGGTGCAACTCATGGCTGCTCCTTAAGCAACGGAACGGACGCCGGGTTAAAGTGCGGGTTAGTACGCTGATCGCTGTGGCAATCCACGCATATTTTGATCCGCCCTTTCTCGTTTAGCGTCTGCATCGTGTCTTGCTGCGGATGCAGGGAATGGCAACTGGCGCAGGTCACTTTAGTAACATGAACATCGTGCGGCCAGAACGCTTTTTGCAGTTGTTCAGGCAAGTGGCAGGACATACAGACGCTGTTCTGCTGCTCTACCGTATACATCGGGTCGTTAAAACGCATCACATCTTTCACCCCTTCACGGTGGTGAAGCGACGGTTGACCGTGGCAGTTGGTACAGGTTATCGGCAATTTATTGTTCGGGTTGATAGCGCCCGTATGTTTACCGTGCATACCTTCGGTGTCCGGCTTGTGACAGTCCAGACAGGCAGCATCCGGATTACGCTGCTGGGTGACCGTCCAGCGTTGATCCGACTCCTGCGGCGTTGGCGTGGCAGTAATTCCACTCAGGCTCCAGAACAGGCCTGATGCCAGCACCCCAGCAGTTAATAACGAACGTAATACGCTCATATTCACTCCATTACATAATGCCTGATGGCGCGCAGCTTTAAGGCCTACAAGACTTCTGTAGGCCGGATAAAGCGCTTGCGCTGTCATCCGGCAAATTTGTCACATGTGAGGTTATTGGCTTAACAGACCGTTTTTACGCGCCTGATCTTCCCACTGCGGTACGACCGTTTTCAGGAAGTCCTGCTTCTCCGCGTTGATTTGTTGCATATTCAAACCAATCGCTTTCTGCGCCTTCTCTTTCGTCGAAATATCCGGCAGCGGAATTTCATGGGTAATGCCTTTGGTCGCCAGCAGTCGCGCCAGTTTAGTTCGGGCATCCGCGGCTTTATCCATCGCACTGCCTAACATCCGTAGACCTTCTTCCGGGGCATGCATATGAATACCGTGTGACGCAATCGCCAGATCCCAACGCCACTGCGCGTGGCGAATATCGTTCAGAATCGGTTTCATTTCCGCGTCTGTCGCCCCCGCATCCCATGCGGCTTTCGCTTCGAAGTGCGCATGTACCAGCTGATCTTCAACCTTGATTTTCAGGTCATGAATCGCCTGTTTACGCTCGGCGACCACTTTTTGCAGGGACGCTTTGTCCTGGGTGTGGCAGTTGGCGCAGGTTTGCGCGAAATTGTCGAACGGGTTGCCGATTTTATGGTCGGTGTAGAGCTTGCCTTCGGCGTTCTGTACTTTCGGCATGTGGCAGTCGATACAGGTCACGTTGTTCTTACCGTGAATGCCCGCGCTCCAGGTTTCATATTCCGGGTGCTGCGCTTTGAGCATTGGGGTTTTCGACAGCGAGTTAGTCCAGTCAGAGAAGGCGATGGCGTCGTAGTATTGCTCCATATTTTCGACCTTCATGCCCTCATCCCACGGGAACTTAACGGCTTTGTTCTTACCGTCGAAGTAGTACTCCACGTGGCACTGGCCGCAGACCATCGATTGCTGATCAAATCGTCCCGCTTTATCAAACGGTTTGCCGATAGCCTCCATCGCCCGTTCGGCATAGGGGCGCGACAACGTTATCGCTGGCTTCCCCTGGGCGAAATCGTCCGACGCGGTGTTATGACAGTCGGCACAGCCCAAATCGTTGACAATTTCCGGGCCGCCGCGCGCCCATTTGCCATGGAAGTAGCCGTCTTCGCCTTCTTGTTGGATAAGGCGCGCGACATCGGGGCTTTTACAGCTCCAGCAGGCCATCGGCAGCGGGCCGTCTTCCGCCGTTTTTGGCGCGCCGGTACGCAGCGTTTCGCGCACGTCGGTTACCGCATACGCGTGGCCGCGTGGTTTGTTGTAATCACGGGAGAAGGGATAGCCCGCCCACAGGATCACCAGACGAGGGTCTTCCGCCAGCGCATCTTCACGGGCAGACTGTTCTGACGTCGCTTTCCATGACTGATATTGGTCGGGGTGTTGAGGCGCGAACGTTTCATTTTTCGCTTCAACAGTAACGGTTTTTGCGGATACAGGCGTTTGCTCAGCGTAAACAGAGGTAATGAAGAAAAAAGGAAATATAAGGCTGAAGAAACGGCGTGCGCGTAGTGTTTTCCTTGCCATAGAGGTCTCATCCAGATTGCGCCATTATCTTTAATGGCGATTTTTTATCGTTTTCCATAACAGCAACCGCACAAATACTGTTATTACATTGATCTCCTCTATGTGTAACAAATAACCACACTCAAAATGTTGTCTTTAATCAATTGTAAGTGTATGTAAAATACCACTTTAGAGTTAGTAACCTGGACAAAACTCCCTCTCTTTTCTGATTTCCGGACACGGATCACTTTTTTAAAAAATTTCATATAACGTCATGTTATCCCGAAAATTTATCTAATTTTGCGGGACACAATCAAAAAATAGATTGCTGCTTATTTGCACAGCTCCCTTTTTGCGTGATCTGTCGCCCAAATACTAAACAAAACTTATTAAGACCCTACATTTAACGTTTATGCGACATATTATTAACATCCTACAAGGAGAACAACAGCATGAGCCAAACACATAAACACGCCATTCCCGCCAACATTGCGGATCGTTGCCTGATAAATCCAGAGCAGTATGAGACTAAATATAAACAGTCTATTAACGACCCCGATACGTTTTGGGGCGAACAGGGAAAAATTCTCGATTGGATCACGCCGTACCAAAAAGTGAAAAACACCTCCTTTGCGCCAGGCAATGTGTCGATTAAATGGTACGAGGACGGCACGCTGAATCTGGCGGCGAACTGTCTTGACCGCCATTTGCAGGAAAATGGCGATCGCACCGCCATTATCTGGGAAGGCGATGACGCGTCGCAGAGTAAACATATCTCTTATCGCGAACTGCATCGCGATGTCTGCCGTTTCGCGAATACACTGCTGGATCTGGGCATTAAAAAAGGCGATGTGGTAGCGATTTATATGCCGATGGTGCCGGAAGCGGCGGTGGCAATGTTGGCCTGCGCCCGCATCGGTGCGGTGCATTCGGTGATCTTCGGGGGCTTCTCGCCGGAAGCCATCGCCGGACGCATTATCGACTCCAGCTCGCGGCTGGTGATCACCGCTGACGAAGGTGTACGTGCCGGACGCAGTATCCCGCTGAAAAAGAATGTCGATGACGCGCTGAAAAACCCGAATGTCACTAGCGTTGAGCATGTGATCGTCCTGAAGCGCACCGGCAACGACATTGACTGGCAAGAAGGCCGCGACCTGTGGTGGCGCGATTTGATTGAAAAAGCCAGCCCTGAGCACCAGCCTGAAGCGATGAATGCCGAAGATCCGCTGTTTATCCTTTATACCTCCGGCTCCACCGGCAAGCCGAAAGGCGTGCTGCACACCACCGGCGGCTATCTGGTCTACGCCGCGACCACCTTTAAGTATGTCTTTGATTATCACCCTGGCGATATTTACTGGTGTACCGCCGATGTGGGTTGGGTGACGGGGCACAGCTATCTGTTGTATGGCCCGCTGGCCTGCGGCGCGACCACCTTAATGTTTGAAGGCGTGCCGAATTGGCCAACGCCCGCTCGCATGTGCCAGGTGGTCGACAAACACCAGGTCAACATTCTCTATACCGCCCCGACGGCCATCCGCGCGCTGATGGCGGAAGGCGATAAAGCCATTGAAGGCACCGACCGTTCTTCACTACGCATTCTGGGTTCCGTCGGCGAGCCGATCAATCCCGAAGCGTGGGAATGGTACTGGAAGAAGATCGGCAAGGAAAAATGTCCGGTCGTCGACACCTGGTGGCAGACTGAAACAGGCGGTTTTATGATCACGCCGCTACCAGGCGCTATCGAACTGAAAGCCGGTTCCGCCACCCGTCCTTTCTTTGGCGTACAGCCTGCGCTGGTGGATAACGAAGGCCATCCGCAAGAAGGCGCGACGGAAGGCAATCTGGTCATCACCGATTCCTGGCCGGGCCAGGCGCGCACTCTGTTCGGCGATCATGAACGTTTTGAGCAGACCTATTTCTCTACCTTTAAGAATATGTATTTCAGCGGCGACGGCGCGCGTCGCGATGAGGACGGCTATTACTGGATCACCGGTCGCGTGGATGACGTGTTAAACGTCTCCGGCCACCGTCTGGGTACGGCGGAAATCGAGTCAGCGCTGGTGGCGCATCCGAAGATCGCCGAAGCGGCGGTGGTGGGTATTCCACACGCTATCAAAGGCCAGGCGATTTACGCTTATGTGACGCTCAACCACGGCGAGGAGCCGTCGCCAGAACTGTACGCGGAGGTGCGCAACTGGGTACGTAAAGAGATTGGCCCACTGGCGACGCCGGACGTGCTGCACTGGACCGACTCACTGCCAAAAACCCGTTCCGGCAAAATTATGCGCCGCATTTTGCGCAAAATCGCGGCGGGCGATACCAGCAATCTGGGCGATACCTCGACTCTCGCCGATCCTGGCGTGGTGGAGAAACTGCTCGAAGAGAAGCAGGCCATCGCGATGCCGTCATAACCATAAATGCCGGATGGCAACGCGAACGCGTTTTATCCGGCCTACGACCCTACCCCTGCCCTCTCTCAAACCGGGAGAGGGAAATATAAAAACCCTCCCCCAAAGGATTTCGTGTTACAGGAAGGCGGCAAGCGAGCACACCCTCAGCAGCATAGTTCACTATGTGGCTGGGGCGCGCGAGTGCGGCCAGCGCGCCTGTAGCGCGAAAGACGCAGGGGGACCTCTGGAGAGCTCTGTGATGAATGACCAAATTTATCAGCGGATAGAAGACAGTGCGCGTTTCAGGGAATTAGTTGAAAAACGGCAACGGTTTGCCACGATTCTGTCGGTTATCATGCTGGCGGTTTATATCAGCTTTATTTTACTGATCGCCTTCGCGCCTGGCTGGCTGGGCACGCCTCTACATGCGGGAACCAGCGTCACCCGAGGAATTCCCATTGGCGTCGGGGTGATTGTGATTTCTTTTGTGTTGACCGGAATTTATATCTGGCGGGCGAATGGCGAATTCGATCGTCTTAATAACGCCGTACTGCATGAGGTGAAAGCATTATGAAGAGAGTTCTGACGGCGCTCGCCGCCGCACTCCCCTTCGCCGCTCATGCGGCGGATGCCATTAGCGGCGCGGTTGAACGCCAGCCCACCAACTGGCAGGCGATTATCATGTTTTTGATTTTCGTCGTGTTTACGCTCGGTATTACCTACTGGGCCTCTAAACGCGTACGTTCCCGTAGCGACTACTACACGGCTGGCGGCAATATCACCGGGTTCCAGAACGGGCTGGCGATTGCCGGCGACTATATGTCCGCCGCGTCATTTCTCGGCATTTCCGCGCTGGTGTTTACCTCCGGTTATGACGGGCTGATCTATTCGCTGGGCTTCCTTGTCGGCTGGCCAATTATCCTGTTTTTGATTGCCGAGCGCCTGCGTAATCTGGGACGTTATACTTTTGCTGACGTTGCCTCTTATCGCCTGAAACAGGGGCCAATCCGTATTCTTTCGGCCTGTGGCTCCCTGGTAGTGGTGGCGCTTTATCTCATCGCCCAAATGGTCGGCGCCGGTAAACTGATTGAACTGCTGTTCGGCCTCAACTATCACATCGCCGTAGTGCTGGTCGGCGTGCTGATGATGATGTACGTGCTGTTCGGCGGGATGCTGGCGACAACGTGGGTGCAAATTATCAAAGCCGTCCTGTTGCTGTTTGGCGCCAGTTTTATGGCCTTTATGGTGATGAAACACGTCGGCTTTAGCTTCAATAATCTGTTTACCGAAGCCATGGCGGTACACCCGAAAGGCACGGCGATTATGAGCCCAGGAGGATTGGTGCAAGATCCGATTTCGGCATTGTCGTTGGGTCTGGGACTGATATTCGGCACCGCCGGTTTGCCGCATATTCTGATGCGTTTCTTTACGGTCAGCGATGCCCGCGAAGCGCGCAAGAGCGTGTTCTACGCCACCGGTTTTATGGGCTATTTCTACATTCTGACCTTTATTATCGGCTTCGGCGCTATCATGCTGGTGGGGGCGAATCCCGCCTATAAAGATGCCGCAGGCGCGCTGATTGGCGGCAATAACATGGCGGCGGTGCATCTGGCCAACGCGGTAGGCGGCAACCTGTTCCTCGGCTTTATTTCGGCAGTGGCGTTTGCCACCATTCTGGCGGTGGTCGCAGGTCTGACGCTGGCGGGCGCATCGGCGGTGTCGCATGACTTGTACGCCAACGTGTTCCGCAAAGGCGCAACCGAACGTGAAGAGCTGAAGGTGTCGAAAATCACCGTCCTGGTGCTGGACGTGATCGCCATTATCCTCGGCGTCCTGTTTGAAAATCAGAACATCGCCTTTATGGTGGGCCTGGCATTTGCTATCGCCGCGAGCTGCAACTTCCCCATCATTCTGCTTTCCATGTACTGGTCAAAACTGACCACGCGCGGCGCTATGCTGGGCGGCTGGTTAGGTTTACTGACAGCGGTGGTGCTGATGATTCTTGGCCCTACCATTTGGGTGCAGATCCTCGGCCACGAAAAAGCGATCTTCCCGTATGAGTATCCGGCGCTGTTCTCTATCAGCGTGGCGTTCCTGGGGATCTGGTTCTTCTCGGCCACCGATAACTCGGCAGAAGGCAACCGTGAACGTGAGCAGTTCCGCGCTCAGTTTATCCGCTCCCAAACGGGATTCGGCGTACAACAAGGGCGTGCGCATTAATCTTACCGTTTCCTCCGGCCCTGTGGGTCGGAGGAAAATCAGAACATCACCCTCGCCACCAGCGGGGCTGCCAGCACCATCACCACGCCGGACAGCATCATTACCAGACTGGCGACGACGCCCTCCTGCTGACCAAGTTCATAGGAACGCGCCGTGCCTGCCCCATGTGACGCCGCGCCGAATCCTGCCCCTTTTGCCATGCCTTCCCGGATAGAGAGACGCAAAAATAGCGCGTCGCCGACCGCCATGCCAAACACGCCAGTGACGACCACGAACAGCGCCACCAGATCCGGCTGCCCGCCCAGGGGTTCTGCCGCCGCCAGCGCAAACGGCGTAGTAACGGAACGTACCGCCAGACTACGCTGAATCTCATCCGATAACGTGAACAGACGCGCCAGCCAAACGGAACTGGTGACCGCCACCACCGTCGCCGTCACTACACCCGCGGTGAGCGACATCCAGTGACGTTTGATAATCGCGAGGTTATCGTACACCGGCACCGCAAAGGCAATGGTCGCCGGGCCGAGCAGCCACAATAGCCAGTGCGATTCGCTAATATAGTTTTGCCAGGAGATATGACCGAACACCAGCATTAACACCAGCAGTGCCGGCGTCAACACTAATGGCATCAACGGCAATTTGCGAAAACGGCGATACAGACGCTTATTGGCGAAGTAAATTCCCAGCGTAATCACCAGGCACAGTACGCTTAACTGAACGTTATTCACGGTTTAGCCTGCTCATCTCATAGCGATACACTTTATCCACCACCCACGCCGTCGCGCCGAGTACCATTAAGGTACTGATCGCTATCACCGAGAAAATGCGCCAGCCGTCCACCAGTAACAGATGGGCATAGTTCACTACCGCCACGACGGCGGGAACAAAGAATAACAGCATCTCCGCCAGCAGCCAGCGTGCGCCTGCGCGTACCCAGCTAAGCGGAATAATCCGGCAAACGATCAGCGCCAACATAAGTACCATGCCGACCAGATTCGCGGGCAACGGCAGGTGCAGCCAGGAGACAAGATATTGGGAAAAAATGAATAAACCTGCATAGAGCAGTACCTGAACCGGTACCTGGAGTCGTTGCACAACGGCAGGCGTAACGCGGCTTATCGCCACAGCCATGAGGGAATGTCCTGAAAAATAATACGGAGCGCCAGTATAGAGAACCTCCGTCACGGGCAGAAATGAATTAAAATCATTGCAGGCATAGTCGGAAGGAATAATCATGGATATCAGAACGCTGCGTTATTTTGTCGAGGTGGTGCGCCAGCAAAGTTTCACCCGCGCAGCGGAGAAGTTATTTGTCACCCAGCCCACCATTAGCAAGATGCTGAAAAATCTTGAAGATGAGCTTAACTGTACGCTACTGATCCGCGACGGACGTAAGTTATTGCTGACCGATACCGGACGCGTGGTGTTTGAACGCGGTCTGGCGATCCTCGCTGAGTTTCGCCAGTTAGAGGCCGAGTTGAGCGATATTAACCATCTCAATAAGGGCGTGCTGCGGCTGGGTATTCCCCCGATGGTCGGCATGTTGATGGCTGGGCCAATCAGTTTGTTTCGACAACGCTACCCTGGCGTTGAACTCAAAATTTCGGAGTTTGGCGGCCTGACGGTACAGCAGGCGGTAATGAATGGCGAGCTGGATGTTGCGATGACCGCGCTCCCGGTGGAAGAAGCGAGCGGGCTGACGACATTATCGCTGTTCAGCCATCCGCTGTGCGTGCTGGTTCCCCGTTCCGGTCAGTGGACAACCTGCGACTCCATCGCGCCTGAAGCTCTGGCGGAGCATCCTCTTCTTATCTATAACGAAGACTTTGCCCTGAGCCGCCAGTTGATGACCTTATTTAGCCAGCATGACGTAAAACCACGGATTGCCGTGCGCAGCGGGCAATGGGATTTTCTCGCCGCCATGGTGCAAGCGGGCGTCGGCATCGCCATTTTGCCGGAGCCGATTTGTCAGCGTCTGGATAAGGCCACGCTGCGCTGGCTACCGCTGGAAAGTGATCTCCGCTGGCAGTTGGGCATGATTTGGCGCGAGGGCGTGTATCTGTCGCACAGCGCCCGGGCATGGTTAACCTGTTGCGAAGGGTTTTGGCTGAAACAACCGTAAGCCATGGGTTAAAACCCTTGCCGGATGGCGGCGCAAGCACCTTACCGGGCCTACTTGTAGGCCCGATAAGCATGGCGCCACCGGGCCACAAGGACTACTGATTTTCTATCAGTAGAGCTTCCATCAAATCCAGGTCGTGCAGCAGCTTTTGCAATGTTTCATTGCTGATTTCTCGCGTGGCGCGCAGATGATACAACTCGGCGCGTTCGGAACGCAGCGCCGCCAGACGGAAACGTCGCTCCAGGTTTTCTTCCTGTATGGAGCTTTCGACATCGTTTCGCCCATCGGCACGGCGACGCAAGTTACCAATGACACGCGAGCTTACTTCAGTAAGCAACTGATTATCGATGTTTTCTTCGGTATCCGCCGCCAGACGCTCTTCCATTTTCTGAATGGCAACAATCGCCACTTCCGCCGTCGCCGCGCGGGCGATACGCTCCTCTTTCAACTGTTGCGCATGATCGGCGACTTCCAGATGTTGCAACAGCAGCGGCAGCATGATCACGCCGACAAACAACGAGAACAGAATGACGCCAGCCGCCAGGAATACCAGTTCATAACGCGCCGGAAATCCGCTGCCATCCGGCAAAAGTAACGGTATAGAGAGCACACCAGCCAGGGTGATCGCCCCACGAACGCCAGCGAAGGAAGCAATCAGAATTTCACGCGACGTCCAGCTGGCGAACTCCATCGGTTTCTTCTTCAAAAAGCGCAGGCTGAACTTTTTCATGGTCCACAGCCAGCCGAAGCGAACCAGCATCAATGCCGCATAAATCAGCACGATATCGGTAAAGAGCATCCAGGTTTCGACATTCGGGTCAGCTTCCGCCGCCGCCAGCGAAGATTCCAGAATCCCTGGCAATTGCAGTCCCAACAGCAGAAAGACCATACCGTTAAAGACAAATTCCAGCATCGCCCAGGTACTGTTCGCGCGCAAACGCATTGCCAGCGGCGCGCGGCGCATTACGCCAGAACGGGTGATGGTCATCCCGGCGGCAACCGCGGCCAGGATGCCTGAGACGCCAATATGTTCGGCAATCAGGTAAGACGCGAAGGGCAGCAGAAACAGCAGGACGATTTGCGTCGCGGGCTCATCGCCGCCCCAGCGGCTCAAAAAACGCAGCGAGCGGCCATACAGCCAACTGACTACAAAACCCGCCAGAATACCGCCGATAGCGACCTTAAAAAATTCCAGCGTCGCGCCGCCGACGGTAAAGACCATCGTCCCCATCGCCACCGCGACGGCGAATTTCAGCGATACCAGACCGGAGGCGTCGTTCATTAACGCCTCTCCCTGCAGAATGCCCATGATTTTTTTCGGGATACGCCCCTCGCCCACAATTCCGGAGAGCGCTACCGCATCGGTCGGCGACAGCACGGCGGCCAGCGCAAATGCGGGGATCAGCGGAATGCCGGGCACCAGCCAATAAATCAGGAAGCCGATTCCCACAACCGTTACCAGGACCAGCGCCAGCGCCAGCCCGAAAATCTCTCGTCCATGCTCAAGAAATTCACGGGTCGGCGTTTTCCAGCCATCCGCAAACAGCAGCGGCGGAATAAACAGCACCAGGAAGAGTTCCGGGTCGAATTCCACATGCAAACCAAACGTCGGCCACGCCAACAGCGCGCCAATGGCGATCTGCATAAGGGGTAAAGGAAGCTGGAAGGGTAATACACGCGTAAATACCCCCGACAGCGAGACCACAAGGGTCATGATGAGTATTGTGAAGAAAATTTCCATGCGTTCCCTGTTTGCGATGTTTTTTATGATGGAGAAAGGCATCATGCCTCGGTTTCACCTTCTTCAGATTAACGCAAAAGGTAACGTGATGTGTCCTGAAAATGAAAACGGGCGACCAACGCCGCCCATTTTTCAGAATGAAGGCAGAACTAGATAGCCCAGCCGCCGGCATAAAAAGCGACCAGCGCGACCGCAATGACGACAGTTCCGATATTCAGCTTACGCCATTCACCAGAAACCAGACGCCCGACGACCAGCGTGGCAAAGCCGATCATAATCCCGGTGACGATGTTACAGGTCAGTACAATAAATACAGCCGTTACCAGCCCCGCCATCGCATCGACGAAATCAGCAAAATCGATTTTCGCCACGTTACTCAGCATCAGCAGACCGACATACATGAGCGCCGGGGCGGTTGCGTAGACGGGAACGAGATAAGAGAGCGGCGAAAGAAACAAGATCAGCAAAAACAGCACGCCCACGGTAATCGCCGTCAGGCCCGTTTTACCACCCGCCGCCGTACCGGCCGCAGACTCGATATACACCGCGGCTGGCGCCGCCCCGACCAGGCCGGAGAAAACGCTACTCAGTGAGTCGGTGGTTAGCGCTTTGCCGCCATCGATAATTTGTCCGTCTCTGTCCAGCAGATTAGCCTGCCCTGCGACCGCACGAATCGTGCCGGTCGCATCAAACACCGCCGTCATCACCAGCGCCAGCACGCTTGGCAGAACGACAGGGTTTAACGCGCCCATAATATCCAGGCTGCCGATCAGCGAGTTGCCGTTTTCATCGCTCAACGAAGGCATGGCGAAAATGCCGGAAAAATGGACGTTAGGATCGAAGAGCAAACCCACAATAGAAATGCCAATAATGGTCAACAGAATGCCGCCGGGGACTTTCAGCTTTTCCAGACCGAGAATAACAGCCAGACCCACAAGCGACATAATCACCGGGAAGGTATCGAAATCGCCCAGCGCGACCGGCAGGCCATCCAGCGGGTTTTTAATGACCAGGCCGACGCCGTTGGCGGCAATCAGCAACAAAAACAGGCCAATACCGATACCGGTTCCGTGGGCCACGCCCTGCGGCAAGTTACGCAAAATCCAGCTACGAATGCCGGTAGCGGAGATAATGGTAAACAGTACGCCCATCAGGAATACGGCGCCAAGCGCGACCGGGACGCTAATATGCTGCCCCAGGACCAGGCTAAACGCGGTAAACGCCGTCAACGAGATAGCGCAACCGATAGCCAGCGGCAGATTCGCCCATAGCCCCATAACAATAGAGCCGACGCCTGCGACCAGGCAGGTCGCTACAAAGACGGCGGCAGGCGGGAACCCGGCTTTACCCAGCATCCCTGGCACCACGATGACGGAGTAAACCATCGCGAGAAACGTGGTTAAGCCAGCAACGACTTCCTGGCGAACGGTGCTCCCGCGTTGTGAAATTTTAAACCAGGCGTCGAGTGAACCGCCGGTACGCGCTGAAGGCGTAGACATAGAAAACATCCCCTGAGAATTTATTATTCGTCGGTATACGTGGGAGGTAATCCACTAACAGCGCAACGTTATCTCCTTGTGCTACATTTACGACAGCCGGGGCGCCGCAAAAAAGCAAACGTTTAGCTCCACGTATACAAAACGGGTGGCAAAAAAAAGCAAACGATTATCCAGCGATCATCAACGCTTTTTCAACTGAACTTTGCCGCTTTTTATGCTTTTCTGCTTAGTATGCTCAATAAATAGCCAGACGATGCGCAAACGTTATCGTCCCTGCGCAATCCAGCAACAATTTTTCGCATCGCTGTTAGCAAATACGTTGCGCAATCTGCTCACAAAAACGCCATTATCCGCCGGGAATGGTAAACGGACCGCCCTGCTGAATCGCTCGCTGCCAGGCTGGACGCATTTCTACCCGCGCTTTCCATGCGTTGATATGGTCGAGATGAGCGATTCCGCCTCGGGCAAGCAGCGCAAATAGCGGGAAGCTCATCTGGATATCCGCCATACTTAACTGCTCTCCGGCAAACCAGGGGTGATTTGCCAGATGCCCGTCAATAAAGCGCGCATGGGTTTCCAGTTGCGGATTGAGGTACGCTTTTTGCGCGCCCTTACCGATCACGCCGCCCAACGTTCGCAGGCCCAATGGTACCGGCGGTTTACCCAGAGAGGTAAAGAGCAGTCTCATCAATAGCAAGGGCATGAGCGAACCTTCAGCGTAATGTAGCCAGAATCGATAGTGTTGTTTTCTCTGCGCATCCGCAGGCTTAAAGCGTCCGATATTGTCGTAAGTGTCCTGCAAATATTCCAGGATGGCGCCCGATTCCGCAATAACCATACCGTGATCTTCGATAACCGGAGACTTGCCCAGCGGATGCACTTTTTTCAATGCCGGCGGCGCCAGCATGGTCTTTTCACGCTGGTAACGCACAATCTGGTAAGGCAACGCCAGCTCTTCCAGCGCCCAGAGGATGCGCTGCGAACGAGACTGATTTAAATGGTGCACCGTCAGCATGGCTGTCTCCTGTAAGGTATGCCAACTAACTATAGAAAATTATGGCAGTTGCCGTAAAAATTTCGGCTAAAAAATCAGCATTTCGCTGGCGAACAGGGCGTCGTCGCTTACACTTACAGTATCAACACAAACCGGAACCTCCACCACGTGCTCAATATGAGAGGTGTTGACGTCGGGGGAAACCCTCCTGTAATCAGCGGGATAGAGCGAAAGACAAAGACCGGAAACAAACTAAAGCGCCCTTAGCGGCGCTTTAGTTTTAGGTGAGCTCAGCCCGATGGCCGAGTGCATGTTAATCATCTTCAAGCAGCCGGGCGCCCGTCCCGTGTTCGCCAAGCCTGTCGCCTGGATTCCGCAGCGGACAGTCGCTACGCGATAAACAGCCGCAGCCGATACAACCGTCCAGCTCATCGCGCAACGCCACCAGCGTATGAATACGTCGGTCTAACTCTTCGCGCCACTGCGAGGAGAGCTGCTTCCACTCTTTCGCGCTTAACGTATGCCCTTCCGGCAAGATACCAAACGCGTCGCCGATAGTTGCCAGCGGGATGCCGATACGCTGGGCAATCTTGATAATCGCGACATAACGCAACACGTCACGCTTGTATCGCCGTTGGTTACCGCTATTACGGATACTGGTAATTAGCCCTTTGCTTTCATAGAAGTGCAGGGCGGACACAGCAACACCGCTACGTTTCGCAACTTCCCCCGGCGTCAGTAAGGCTTTTAAACGGGGAGATTTTTTTTCCATAAATCGCTTTACCTCAAGTTAACTTGAGGAATTATACTCGCCCGCAGACAAAACGACGAATCGAATACTGTTTAAGAGGCAACAATATGTCGCATCAGCAGATAATTCAGACCCTTATCGAATGGATTGATGAACATATCAACCAACCGCTAAACATTGATGTGGTGGCAAAAAAATCGGGTTACTCCAAGTGGTATTTGCAGCGGATGTTTCGTACGGTAACGCATCAAACATTAGGCGAGTATATTCGCCAGCGCCGTCTCCTGTTAGCGGCCGTTGAGCTACGAACGACCGAGCGCCCGATTTTTGATATCGCGATGGACCTGGGCTATGTATCGCAGCAAACCTTCTCGCGTGT
This sequence comes from Salmonella sp. K21076, assembly GCF_039650795.1. Lineage (NCBI taxonomy): Bacteria > Pseudomonadati > Pseudomonadota > Gammaproteobacteria > Enterobacterales > Enterobacteriaceae > Salmonella > Salmonella sp. K21076. The sequence goes on along the minus strand of NZ_JBCLYA010000048.1, from coordinate 86,612 downwards.
ATTCCGCCGCGAGTTCGATCGCACTCCCAGCGATTACCGTCACCGCCTGTAGGGCGTCTGCCCGCGTATCGTCAGAGGCGCGGGCGTTTGTTGTAGCCAGACGATGAATTCCTGCGGCGGTAACGCCTTCGCAAAGTGCCATCCCTGACAATACTGCACGCCGCGTTTTAGCAACCAGCTAACCTGTTCAGCCGTTTCAACCCCCTCAGCAATGATTTTTAGCCGCAAACTTTGCGCCATTTCAATAATATGTTCCACAATCAAATGGCTGGCGCTATTAGTGGTTAGCGTATCGACAAAAGATTTATCAATTTTTAAAAGGTCGACATTTAATGAGTACAGGTTATGCAAGTTCGAATAGCCGGTACCAAAGTCATCAATTGCTACCTCGTATCCCGCCTGGCGAAACGCCTGAATAATCGGCGTCATTTTCGGCACATCAATAAATCCGCGCTCGGTCACTTCAACCTTTATCTGTTGCGCAAGCACTGAATGCTGACGCGTTTTTTCATGAATCATCACAATTAGTCGGGAAGAGAGAAAATCGGCGGCAGAGAGATTGATAGAGACATAAAGATGCGGGTGCGCGGCCAGAAAACCACCTAAATCATTAAATACCTCTTCGACGACATAATCGGTGATCTGCTCAATCATCCCCTCTTTTTCCGCCAGAGGAATAAATTCGCACGGGCTCATCACCGGACCGTGATAACCCGGCCAACGCAATAGCGCTTCGGCACCTACACATGTCCCGTTTCGGATATCAATGATCGGCTGATAATGAAGGCAAAGCTGGTGCCTGGTAATGGCCCGTTGCAGCAATCGACGCGGTGAGTAATATGCCTGCCGGGATCGTGACCACATAAATAAGACGATAATGCTACAGATGATCCCTAACGGTAGCGTTAACGTAAGCTGATGAAAGAGGTTCTGGTAAAAGCGTTGCTTTGAGGTTGAAACAATCGCGGCAACCGGTCGTTTTGCTGATTTAACCAGAGCATAGAAACGCTCACCCTGTTGGAACACAGGTTCACTCCGTTGTACCAAAGGTAATAGCTGATCAGCCTGCGCCTGTTCACTCAGGGAGAAAAAGGTGTTGGTCACCGTATCATACATTCCCCAGGCCAACGCCGGATCGTCTGACATCACCTCGCTATAAGATAAGGGATTGATAACCGCGACATAGTTTCCCCGCTGCATATATGTCATTTTATAACCGTTGAAAAAAGGCGTATCACGATAGTAATAAATAGCGATGTCAGGCTTTCGTTTATAGTCAGCGCGGGGAATAAAATAAGGACTTGTTGGCGTCATAACCGTAGAGCATAGAAAACGCTGGCCCTTAGCATAAATCAACTCATTAATGTACAAACGACCGCGGATAATATTCAGCATTCGCTGTTGATGGGCTGGCGTACAGGCTTGCCCCTGATATTGTTCAGCGGCATCGCGGGCTAAATCTGCTTGCAGGATAACCCGCTCCGTTTTATCTAATACCAACTGCGCAAATGAATGTAACTGATTTCTGGTTTCAGAGACTGCCCGGATATGAGCAAACCAGATCGCCAGCAATACAGGAAGTAATACCACAATGATCGTTCCGAGAAATCTCAACACCTTGCGTCGTGTGCTTTGACTCATTTTCAGCCTATTTCCCTGCATTATTTGTGACTATTATTGGCAAAATAAGACGTGAACCAAACGGAGGTTTACGGTGCATGAATTTATCAATATTAGCAACAGACTTTTACCGATCAACATTTACCATTAATAACTACGCGCAATCTCTTTCGCATACCAGGCAGGACACTAAATATTTTTGATAATATCAGATTTATACTCAAGTAAACGATGGGGTATACATCTTTACTCCTTTCTTTTGATAAATAACTTGATATTTTTATCAGGTCTGAATTTCACGAAAAAAAATAAAAGAGTAGTAATAATACATCTTTGCTTTCCGGCAGTTTCTCTACGGACGCGCAGAAGTCACACAAAAAATAAGGTTATAAAACGCACAAAAAATACATTGCCGATCTGGCGAATAAGCCTGTTTTTGTGATATAGTTCACAAAAACAATGAAACAGAAACAATGTTTCATTCGATGTTGATGTGACGTCCGTTGATAGCCAGAATGTCCCACGTTTCCCGGGAACAACGCCGTGCTGTCCTGGACAAAGGTCTATTCAGAGGAAATGTTTCATGGCTGCCATAACCACTGGTGTCGTTCTTCTCCGCTGGCAACTGTTGAGCGCCGTGCTCATGTTTTTAGCCAGCACGCTCAATATCCGTTTCCGTAAATCAGATTATATTGGTCTGGCGGTGATCAGTAGCGGTCTGGGCGTGGTATCCGCCTGCTGGTTTGCCACCGGTTTACTCGGTATTACCATGATGGATCTCGCTGCGATCTGGCATAACATTGAAGCCGTGATGGTCGAAACGATGAGCCAGACCCCGCCAGAATGGCCGATGGTGCTGACCTGATACGCTATCGCTGCCGCTGAAGTCGCCCACCGGTTATCTCAAGGCGGAATCGCGCGCCAGGGGTAGCCTTGCGAACCATCACGTCCCTCGCATTGCCGTTGATGAGGGCCGCCAGGTGTGGTTATCCAAAAATGGCAAGTGGAATAGCCCTAACAGAATCGAGCTAAACTTATTGAAGACGTTGCCGACTCGTTAAATGACAAAAAAAGACCCGTTTGTGCAACGGGTCTTTTTTATTAAGCAGTACCACCTGATAACAGCGACAAGCGCGGCTTATTTTACATTAATAATTTATCCGGAGAACAATCACGGATTATTTTTCCACCTTTCATTACCAGGACCCGGTCAAAATACTTTATCAGGTATCGACGATGCGTCACCATGATCAACGTTTTCCCATGAATAAACTCATCTAAGTTATCAAAAATTTGCTTCTCGGTATTCTCATCCAGATTTGATGTTGGTTCATCCCATAAAAAGACGCTGGCGTTACTGCTCAGACTACGTGCTAATAATAACTGCTGCTGCTGTCCGGATGACAGGTTTTTAGCCATAAAATTCACCGGAAACTTCAGCCCCATAGGATGTTGCAAGATAAAACCACAGTTCGCCAGATGAAGCGCCTTGAGTACTCGTCCCCTGTCGTTTTGCGGTTTTAACGCGAAATTACTTTCAATGGTTCCGGTGAATAAAACATCATGTGTCGTCACCACACTTAAATGCTGAGAAAAAAAGTTCTGCGATAAATGTCCTAAGTTATATCCATCATATAAAATGGCACCGTCTGTTGGCGAAAGGTAGCCAGATAGCATTCCCAGTAATGAGCTTTTTCCTGCACCGCATTCGCCTATCACTGCGACACGCTGCCCCGCAGGTATGTCTATAGACAGTCGATTAATAATCATCGGAGATTGAGCATCATACTGATAACTCACGCCCCGAATAGAGATATCGCCATTGCACTTTGATATTGACTGTAATGCCGGTGTTTTTTCTGCCTGATCTTCATCAAAAAAAGAAAGCAGATCCTTACCGGTTTTTTCTGCTGATAAAATAGAGATTAATGTAGAAGAAAAATTCGAAATGATCCCGGAAATACGACCAGAGACAATGACAGATGAAACAATTGCGCCAGTAGTAACATCACCCTTGATTACCATAAAAAAGGCTATTACCATAATAGTTATTTGGGTAATAGATGACATACTCCCCAATATAGATTGATAGATAAGATTTAATTTCCTTATCTTCAGGTTAAGATACGACTGTTCATTTGATGTGTTGACCCAATCAAAAAGTAAACCTTGATTATTTAAGGTATGGATCATTTTAATAGATAAGAAAACTTCTGAGATAAAAATATTCCTGTTCTTCTGTCCTTCTTTTTGTTTGTTCATTAACTCATTAGTATAATGGTGGTTAACGAGGAAAATAATAATAGAGACGATAAACATGGTAACAGGTACAATAACGACCAGACCTAAATTTACATATATAACAATGAGAAATATAATAAATATTGGAATATCGGCTATACGTTGAAAGATCGAGTTTAATAAAACGGGTTTAATTTTCTGAAACTCATTCCATAGCACAAATGCTGATGACATGGATCTGCCATTTTTCTTTTTACTATAAAGTACCGCTTCAAGAAATGCGATATCAATATCGACGTCATCCTGCCTTGCTGTGATAGACTGATAAATATCTTTCGAAGTACGAAGGATAAACTCAAAAACAATAAATACAGCAACAATTATAGCCACGCCAAATAACGATGAAACCGAAGCGCTTGGAACAAGCTTATCATAGAACAGATTACTAAATACTGGGATAGTTAACGCAAAAATTGCCATAAAAAGAGATGAAAAGAAGTATTTAGTATAAAAAATCTTGTTCATCGATAAAGAGTTTTTTATGATATTTTTTACTCTTATACTATCAACAACTTTATTTAAAGGTAGTATACTAAATGCAGATAACTCTTTTAAATATTCATCTTCAATTTCAACATAACAGAGTTCACCGCGCGCGTTTACCAACTTTATTTTTTGCCCGCCGCTCACACACACCATCCACTTCATTTCTGGTGTTAATAGTAAAATCGGCATAGGCTCATTTAGTAAATCCTCACCATTATTAAATAATATATCCTGTAGAGAAAGCCCTAACGACAAAAAGAAATTCTTCATTTGTATAGAGTCATCAGTGTTATTTCTGTCGTACTTTTTAAATCTTAAATTTATATCATCCTCTTTGATGTCAATTTTTATGTTGAATTTTTTAGACACTATAGATAATGCCGTTTCCGCACTTAAATAATAAGGTTCTAGTTTTTTATCCATAAGTAAACCCCCTCACCCAAAGGTGAGGGGCCTCCGTTATTATGCGTGTTCTTCTTGATTATCTACAGGTAGCGTAACTTCATTAACGGCGAAAACATCAATAGCGCCGTTATTGTTGTGCCCTACAGAACTCGTGGAAGGGGAATCATTAATATCATCCTCGGTCTTTCCTCTTGCATTCATTGCGTTCACAATATCCGCCGAGGAGTGATCGACTGAGAATGTTTTTTCCTTAATCAGGAAATCATCGTCCTTATCAATGAATTTCACGTCCATAGTATATTCACCATCTTCCAAAGATAGCGGAACTTCGAATATTGCTTTCTGGTTAGTTATCGGCAGAGTAAACTCTTCTCCTTCAAACATAACACTGACATTAACAATATTCTCAGGTACTGATATTTCAAAAGAAGGTGTCTGACTAATTGAACGATCTATTTCATCCCCAGAGTTAGCGTTTAACAATGTAATACTATAGGCCGTCTCCTTCACCACGCTTTCTTCCGCCGCAGACGGCACTGTACGAAGATGCGTATCGCTTTCGGCATTCACTGTTTCAGACTCCGGTGGAGTAACCGCTGTTGGCGTGGCGTCATCGCTCGCATCGTCATGCTGGCTATCCGCTGTTACCGTCACCGTTGAGTCAACCGTCACCGCTAGCGAAGCAGATTGCTGTGAGTTCCCCGCGCGATCCACCACCGTCACGCTCAGCGTGTAGGTACCATCATTCCAGGCGGCTGGCGGCGTGAAGGTCCAGCCATCCGCGCCTTGCGTCGCCTGATAGGTGTCTGTCACGCCGTTATGCGTCACGTTTACGGTCACCCCGGTCACATCAGCATCAATATGCTGCAGCGTGAACTTAGGCTGGGTGTGATTCGTCACGTTATCGCTGTCTGAAACGCCATTGTCTTCACCTGCTGCCAACGCAATCTCCGGCACCGTCAGCGTACTGTCGATCGTAACGGTAATGGGTAACGAGTTTTTCTGATTACCCGCGGCATCGCTTGCGATTACCGATATCGTATAGGAACCATCAGCTAACGGTGTACCTGGCGTAAAGAACCAAACGCCATCGGCATTTTTTTCAGCATTATATACTGTCCCATTGATATCGACCTGAACGACCACAACATCGCTTTCCAGATTCCCGATAATAAAGGTAGGTTGCTTATCGCGCGTAATATTATCGCCCACCGTACCACTGTCTGAGTCTGGAGATAATGAAATAACGGGAACCTCTTTCATGATATCGAGAGGGACATCATCACTCCGGTTACCAATCGCATCCACACTCGTAATGGTAAACTTCCCTTCCGATGGATACGGGATCGCCATACTCCATTTACCATTATCAGGAACGGTTAACGTATAAGTATTCCCATTACTATCGGTTATTATTAGCTGAGATTTGGCTTCCGCCGTTCCCTGCATAATAATTAGATCGTTGACAATGTCTGAATAAGTTACGACCGGAGCGTTTGGCGGCGTTCGATCAATAAATATTTCATGTACCTCTTCCTTACGGTTGCCTGCGTTATCCTCAATACTCAAAGTGATATCGTATTTCCCTTCCGGAAGCTGATCGGTCGATAATTCCCACTGCCCATTAGCCGCAACGACAGCGGTTGCCAGCGTGACCCCTGCCACGATTAATGATACCGTAGCGCCAATTTCCCCCATACCTCTCATGGTAATAGTGGAGCTATTACTCCACCAGTCCGTTTTCGATGATGATTTATTGTCATCAAGCTCGCTGGTAAATACCTGGATATGCGTATCGACCCAAATGGAATACTTTTCCTGATTTACGTTACCAGCACGGTCCGTAGATTTAACAGTGATATCCAGTTGGCCTTCTGTGAAATAAAGCGGGTTCACCGGCATCTGCCAGTGGCCTTTTTCATTAACCCAAACTTCCCCCACATTTAAGCCATTAATAATGATTTCTATTTTGCTATTGGGCTCGGCACTGCCACTAAACAATAAGTTACGCGTCGTGTCCGTTATATATATTTTGCCATCACTACCGGTCATCTCTGCTAACGTTTGTCCACCGATAGAATCAATGGCGACAGGCGTCGTATTAAAGGTATCGATAGTAAAGTTTAGCGTTTTCGAGGTAGCCGTGTTGCCTGCTTTATCGGTGATAACATAATAAATGCTATGGGAACCATCGCCCAACGGTGACTCAGGTCGATAAACTTGATTTCTGTCCGTCACCGTGATCGTATCGACTAACACCCCATCAATGAAAATCTGAACACTCTGGTTCATTTCTCCAAAAATACTAAACGTAGGCCGGGTCTGACTCGTTATACTATCATTACTGAAAATACCGTTATCAGAACCTGCCACCATAGCAGGATTATCGATAAACGTACTGGTATCTATCGTGACGAGTAAGCGAGGCGATTCTGCCGTATTACCTGCCGGGTCTTCGGCAACCACACGGATAGAATATTCACCATCTTTTAACGCATTATCAAACTGATAGGACCAGGTTCCATCTTCAAGCACAAGCACATTTGCCACGATCTTTTCATCCACATAAATATGGATTGTGGCTCCCGCTTCTGCGGTGCCAACTAACACAGGCTTGTTGTGATTAGTAATCAGATCGTCAAGTGAACCAGAGTTGCTCGCATCTTCAAGGTTGAGCGTTGGGAAGTCGGTTGATGAATCGACATCCACACTGTAATTCTTGCTTACTTGAGTGTTGCCAGCAACGTCAGTAATGCTGAAATGAATATTAAACGTACCATCATCTTGCAGCAGTATCGGCGCGCGCCATGAGCCATCAGCCTCAACCATAACAACGTTGACTAATTTACCATCGACAAAGATGCTGACCTGAGAACCAGCCTCCCCGACGCCTGAGACTGACAACGCCCGGTTATTAGAGAGGGCCGGTAATGAATCTTCATCAATATCAAAGACAGCAATTTGAGAATCGATTGTCACGGTCGTAATCGCAGATTCAACCCGGTTACCAGCAGTATCCGTAGCAACAAATTGCACCTGATACTCGCCGTCGGCGCTATTTGCCGGCATGGTATAGCTAATATTACCTGACGAACTCGCCTCTACTGTGCCTTGTAACACACCATTAATATAAACCTGTACCGTCGCGCCGGGATCGGTCATGGCAACCAGTACCGGAGACTTATTATTGGTAATCAGATCATATTTATCACCGCTATTAGTATCCCGACTTAATGAAATATCGCTGATTTCAATCTGCGTATCATGTTCTATCAGAATATCTTTTTGTTGGCCGTTGCCCGCTTTATCTTCCGATACCACGACAAAGGCATTACTACCTTCACGCAGATCTAATTCTGCGCTCCATCGACCATCATTGCCTACCACCAGGGTAGCAATAACCACTCCCTGCGGATTCCTGATGGTCAAAGTACTTCCGGCTTCGGCAGTACCATCGATGGTGACATGAGATTTATTGGTGATCCAGTCGCCAACTTTGCCACTGTCATCAGCTTCGCGTAATACCACGGTTAACGGCGAAATTACCGTATCCAGTATCACATTCTGCGGACCAAACTCTCTGATATTGCCGGCAACGTCTTCAACTTTAAACGTTAATTCATAATTACCGTCATTACCCAAAGCGGGTAATACTACGCCCCAGTGTCCTGCGCCTGTCGTATAAGCAATCGCTTTTTCAACGCCATTCACAAAGATAGTGATTTTGCTGTTTGGCTCACTGGTGCCGCCAATCTCCGGCGTCACCGTGTTGATATATCCGCCCTCATGCATTCCAGATATATTCCATACCAGTTCAGCAACCTCGGTATCGATAGTGACATCAACGGCGGTGGAACGCAGTTCGCTATTATCGCGAGGGTTGACGATACCCACCTGGACGACATAATGGCCATCTTTCATTTCCGATAACTGGAAAGTATATCGGCCCGCTGTATCCGCTGTCGCCTCGCCGACCTTCACGCCATCCACATAAATACTCACAATTGTATTAGGTAACGTGCTCCCAATCAGGGTCGGCGTTTTATTATTCGTCGTAAAGTCTCCTAAGGCACCACTATCGCTCTCCTCGCTGAGCTTTATGGTTGGAGGCGTGACATCAATAACAGGTATTACTACAGGAAAGTCGACCTGCGACGATTCATTACCCGCTTTATCTTTGGCAACAATGCTCACAACATAGGAGCCTGGCGCTAATACTGATGGCGGCGTCCAACTCCATTCACCATTCGCATTGGCGTTTGCCGAGCCGACCACTTTCCCATCCCACTGAATCATAATCGTCGAGAACGCTTCGGCGAGCCCTTTGAACTCAGGACGCAGGCTGGTTGCCTCATACTGATCATCAATAGATGGATCCGAAAGGCGAATGGTGGGATCGATCGTAACCGTATCGATAGTGAATCTTTCCTGCGTTTGCGCAGTATTTCCCGCGACATCTGTTGCGACGACGTTGATGGTATACATGCCATCCGGCAGTATATTCGGCGTCACACTCCAGTTGCCATCGGCGCCAACCGTAATCGTGTGTTTTAAAACCTCCCGACCTGACTTATCGTCAACAATGGTAATCACCAGTTTCGCATTGGGCTCTGCAGTACCTTCGAATTTGGGATTTTGCTTATTCGTAAGGTTATCGCTATTGGAGCTGCCGGTATCAGACGCTGGCTCCATTCTGACACTGACGCTTGTCGTGGTATCAATGGTAAAGGGCAGCTTAGTTTCAGAAGTATTTCCGGCAATATCTCTGAAGACAACAACGGCTTCATATACGCCATCGTTTAACGCAACGGGAACCTGAAATTCCCAGAGGTTATTGCCATTTGCCGTAACCGGATAAGAAACGCCGTTAATTCTGATTACAACAGTATCAATATCGGCGGGTACATTGCCAATAACGAAACGTGGTGTAGTGACACTCGTAATATTATCAACAGCGCTTTCGCCAGTATCATCCGCATCCAGCAAATCAATACTGGGATCAGAAACAATAGTGTCTATTGTGAATGATACCTCTTTGCTAATTTTATTACCTGCGATATCTTCAGCCACTATTTCTATTTTGTAAGTTCCATCCACTAACGGTGTATCAGGGGTAAACAGCCATTTATTACCTGCCCCCTGAGTCAGGGTGCTGGATTTCCCGTTTAAAATTACCGTCACGCTCTGCAACTGTTCTCTGGCTGAAATTTCAAAACGTGGAGAGGTAATATTCGTAATACCATCCGTAGAATCCTTTCCGGCGTCGTCCAGCATCACGACGCTCAGGCCGTCAATCTGCGTATCCACGGTAAAGCCCAGCGTGGAATTTGCCGTATTCCCTGCCCGATCCGTCGCCTGGACATGGAGAGTATAATGACCATCAGACAATGCGCTACCTGCAGTAAATTGCCACTGCCCGGCCGCATTTTTACTGATGGGCGTCCAGTTTACGCCATCGAAAGAAACCAGCACCGATGTCACATCATCAGGCGTTGCAATTTCAAAAGAGGGACGGGTAGCATTGGTGACATTATCGTGATCGTTGACGCCGCTATCTGTTGTTAACGTAACACTGTCAATCTGAACCTGCGTGTCGATTTCAATCTGCAGTTCGGCCGATGTTTTGGTATTACCAGCAATATCCGTTACGGTAACAGAGATCGTATGCTGACCGTCAGACAGCGGTTGATCCGGCGTAAAGGTTAAATTCCCCCCTTTGTTTTCAATGGTGTAATCCCGACCATCAAGATGAACCACAATGTGTGATACATCATTATCGACATTACCGATAATAAACACCGGTTTGTTAATCCTGGTAAGATTATCATTAGTATCATCACCAGTATCATGGGTGGGATCGAGTACAATTGTCGGCTCTCGCAGAGTCGTATCAATCGTAAACTGCAGCGTTTCTTGCGCAACGTTGCCGGCGATATCAGTCACATCAACCAAGAGAGTGTGTTGCCCATCAGGTAATGCCGAACCGACATTAAATATCCAGCGACCATCCCCTCCTTTTGTGAGTTCAATCCAATTAGCGGCGTTATCGATTTTAACGCGCACATGGGTAATATCATCAGCGGTAACAATACTAAACTGCGGCTTGTCGACTTTGGTAATGTTATCTACATCGCTATCACCGCTATCTGTAACCAACGTGACGCTTTCAATTTCAGCCGTCGTATCTATCACAACAGGTAATGGTTTCGATGTCGCGGTATTTCCGGCCTTATCTTCAACCGTAACGGTAATATTATAAGAACCATCCGGAATGGCATTGCCTGGTGTAAATTGCCAACCAGCCCCAACCTTAGTCGCGTTATAATCATGACCATCAATCGTCACCACGACTTTGATAACATCGGGGTCAACATTACCAATCGTAAAGGTGGGTCGTGAAATATTAGTAATATTATCGGCTGTATTCGCTCCGGTATCTTGTCCTGCGTCTAAAGCAATAGTCGGAACCTGTATATTAGTATCGATATTAAATACTAAATCTTTATTTGCAATATTACCTGCCTCATCCGTGGCCTCTACGCGAAGGGTATATGTGCCGTCAACCAGAGTATTCGGGCTGTCAAAAATCCACTGTCCGTCGGCATTTTTGCGTATCACATTCCAGTTAGCGCCACCATCCAGGGTTACGCGTACCTGGACGACATCACCGGGAACGTCAATTCTGAATGACGGTTTGGCAACATTCGTTAATTGATCATTCTGCACGCCAGTATCATTAAGCAATACGATATTGTTAATGGTTGTCGTGGTATCAATACGTACCTCTAACGGCGCAGATTCTTTTACATTCCCCGCCAGATCTTCCACCACAACGGCTAACTGATATGAGCCATCAGCCCAGCTCGCAGAAGGCGTAAAGCGCCATTAACCATTGGTGAATACCGCCGCTTCCTCGTGCGTTTTACCGTTGTAAGTTACTTTGACCATCACGCGCGTAACGTCAGAATCAATCTGGCGTATGTCGAACACAGGCCGATCGTGATTGGTGAGGCGATCGCCAACAGTACCGCTATCTTCGCCGGCCGCCAGCTCAATCACCGGCGTAGTCAACGTACCGTCTATCGTCACCTTTAAAGGCGCGGATGTTTGCTGATTACCGGCCACATCTGTTACCGTCACGGTGAATGTGTAGCTACCGTCCGCCAAAGCAGAATCCGGTCGATAGCGCCAGCCGTCGGCTGATTCGGTGAGTACCACCGTTTTAAACGTGCCGTTATGCTCAATACTCAATTCCACGTGTCGAACATCTTTATCGATACTCCCCAACACAAATACCGGCTGAGTGACGCTGGTCAGATTATCGTTCTTATTCTGTCCGGTATCCTGATCGGGCGCTAGCTCAATGGTTGGCGTCAACAACGTGATGTCGATAGTGAAATCGAGCGTCCCCGTCATCTTATTACCCGCACCGTCAGTCACTTCCACGATCAGGGTATGCTGTCCCTCTGGCATATCCGTCGGCCAGGTGTAATCCCAAATGCCAACCGTCGAACTCTTGATTGCAGTAACCCAGGTCGTGCCGCCGTCAATACTCAGAAGAACCTTTTCCACATCATCCGGTACCGAGATCTGGAACTGCGGACGCACATGTTTTGTCACATTATCGCCAGGGACGCCGCTATCGTTGACTAATTCAATATGATCAATGGCTATTTGCGTATCCACTGTCACCGTCAGCGGCGTAGACGGACGCGTATTTCCCGCCCGATCCTCCACTGTCACCGTCAGCGTATAATCACCGTCGCCCCACGGCGCTGGCGGTGTAAAGCTCCATCCTCCAGCCCCCTGTGTCGCGGTAAACGAGGTTGTCGTTCCATTATGCGTGACGCTGACTGTAACGTTGATAACATCCGAATCGATATTCTGCAGAATAAAAGTCGGCCGGGTGCGATTGGTCATATCATCGCCAGGCGTACCGGTATCATCCGTGCTATCCAGCGCAATGGTCGGCGTCGACAACCGGGTGTCGATGAAAAATTCAAGCGTTTGCGTCGCCGTATTGCCCGCTCTGTCGGTGACCATGACGGTTAGGGTGTGTTTTCCATCGCCCATATCCGTTGGCCAGGTATAGCCCCAGACGCCTTCGATACCCTGCGTCGCGCTCACCCAGTTTGCGCCCCCATCAATGCTCAGTTGCACAGAATTCACATCCGCCGGCACCGTGATCTCAAACTGCGGACGGGTGCTATTAGTTAGATTGTCATCAGGCACGCCATGATCATTGACCAATGTAATATCAGTAATGCTGGTTTGCGTGTCCACCGTCACCACCAGCGGCGTGGACTGACGAACGTTTCCTGCGTTATCCGTTACCTCTACCGTCAGCGTATAGCTACCGTCCGCCCAGTCAGCATCTGGCGTAAAGCGCCACTGTCCTCCAACCTGGGTTAGTGTCACTTCCTGGCTATTGCCGCCCTGTGTGATCCGCAAAATGACCGAGTGCGCATCGGCGTCAATATTGCCAATGGTAAAGCCCGGTCTTTTGACGCTCGTAATATGATCGCCAATGGCACCTGTATCGTCCCTGCTGTCCATAGCGATGGTAGGCGTTGACAGCCGGGTATCAATGGTAAAATCGAGCGTCTGCGTCGTCTTATTTCCCGCCTTATCGGTCGCTTCTACCGTCAGGGTATGTAGCCCGTCGGTCACATCTTTCGGCCAGGTGTAATCCCAGATCCCTGCCGTGCCCTGTGTTGCACGAACCCACGTATTACCGCCGTCGATACTCAGACGTACCTCGTTGACATCCCCTGGCACCGTGACGCGGAAGTGTGGACGAACGTCATTGGTCAGGTTGTCGCCGGGAATACCGTTATCATTAACCAGTTCAATAACATCGATGGTGATTTGGGTATCAACCGTGACCGTCAGCGGCGCTGAGTATTTTACGTTCCCCGCATCATCCTCCACCCTCACCGTCAGCGTATAGTCGCCATCTGCCCATGTGCCGGTCGGTGTCACGCTCCAGATGCCGGTCGCGCCTTTGGTGGCCGTCAGCACTTCTTTCGTGCCGCCATGCTGCACCTCAACCGTGACATACCGCGCGTCTGCGTCAATATTGCCCAGTAAAAACGTCGGCTTATTTACGTTGGTCAGGTTATCGCCTTTTGTTCCGCTGTCGTCCGTGTTGTCCAGCACGATAGTCGGTTCTGACAGTAGGGTATCGATGATGAAGTCCAGTTGCTGCGTCGTTTTGTTTCCCGCCTTGTCGGTCGCCTCCACTGTCAGGGTATGCTTCCCCTCTCCCACATCAGCCAGCCAGGTATAATCCCAGACACCCGGCGTCGCGCTCTGGGTCGCGTTGAACCACGTCTTGCCGCCGTCAATGCTCAGGCGCACCACGTTGACATCCGTCGGTACCGTCACCTGGAAGTGTGGACGCACATTATTAGTCAGATTATCGTTGGGAATACCGCTGTCATTGACCAGTTCAATGTTATTAATGGCGATTTGCGTGTCCACCGTCACCGTCAGCGATGCAGAATGGCTGGTGTTCCCCGCTTTATCTTCGACTGACACACTCAGGGTATAATCACCATCCGCCCACGCCCCTGTCGGCGTAAAGGTCCATCCGCCTGCGTCTTTCGTGGCGTCAAATGTGGTGGTGACGCCGCCATGCTCTACGCTGACCGTAACGCGAACGGCATCATCATCAATATGCTGCAGGGCAAATGTCGGCTGGGTGCGATTGGTCATGTTATCGCCATGGACACCACTGTCGTCCGCGCTATCCAGTACGATAACCGGCGTCGACAACGTAGTATCAATAGTGAAGTCGAGCGTCCTGGTCACCGTATTGCCTGCGTTATCAGTCGCTTTCACCGTTAACGTGTAGTCACCATCTGCCACTGTCTTTGGCCAGGTATAATTCCAGACGCCCGGCGTCGCGCTTTGCATCGCTTTAACCCAGGTTACACCGCCGTCAATGCTCAGACTGACTTCGTTAACATCCCCCGGTACCGTCACGCGGAACTGCGGATGGGCGTCGTTAGTCATATTGTCGCCGGGAATACCGTTATCATTAACCAGTTCAATAACATCAATGGTGATTTGGGTATCAACAGTGACCGTCAGCGACGCTGAGTGTTTTTCGTTCCCCGCCTCATCTTCCACCCTCACTGTCAGCGTATAGTCGCCATCTGCCCATGTGCCGATCGGTGTCACGCTCCAGTTGCCGGTCGCGTCTTTGGTGGCCGTCAGCACCTCTTTCGTGCCGCCATGCTGTACCTCAACTGTGACATACCGCGCGTCTGCGTCAATATTGCCCAGTAAAAACGTCGGCTTATTTACGTTGGTCAGGTTATCGCCTTTTGTTCCGCTGTCGTCCGTGCTGTCCAGCACGATAGTCGGTTCTGACAGTAGGGTATCGATGATGAAGTCCAGTTGCTGCGTCGTTTTGTTTCCCGCCTTGTCGGTCGCCTCCACTGTCAGGGTATGCTTACCCTCTCCCACATCAGCCAGCCAGGTATAATCCCAGACGCCCGGCGTCGCGCTCTGGGTCGCGTTGAACCACGTCTTGCCGCCGTCAATGCTCAGGCGCACCACGTTGACATCCGTCGGTACCGTCACCTGGAAGTGCGGACGCACATTATTAGTCAGATTATCGTCGGGAATACCGCTGTCATTGACCAGTTCAATATGGTCAATGGTGATTTGCGTATCGATGGTGACCGTCAACGGCGCTGAGTGGCGAATATTACCCGCCTCATCTTTCACCGTTACCGTCAGCGTATAGTCGCCATCAGTCCACGCGCTGCCGGGTACAAAACGCCACTGCCCGTTAGTCTGCGTCAGCTCCACCTCCTCGCTGTGACCATCGCGCATCACCTGCACGACGACCTGAGTCACGTCAGAATCAATACCGCCGATAATAAAACCCGGCGTTTTAACGTTAGTCTTATTATCGTTGGCGGTGCCGCTATCATCTGCGCTATCCAGCGTGATGGTCGGTGTCGACAATGTGGTATCAATGATAAAATTGAGCGTTTCCGTCGCCGTGTTGCCTGCAACATCGGTTGCTTTCACTGTCAGGGTATACGTATTTTCGACCAGATCTGTCGGCCATATATACTCCCAAACGCCGTCAGACGTCAGCGTTGCGTTAACCCAGTTGATGCCGCCATCAAGACTCAGTTGCACAGAGTTCACGTCCGTCGGTACCGTAATATGAAACTGTGGACGTGCTTCATTGGTCAGGTTATCCCCGACAATACCCGTGTCATTAAGAAGCCCAATGCGATCAATAGACGTTTGCGTATCGATAGTCACCGTCAGCGGCGCAGAATAATTTGTATTACCCGCCTTATCTTCTACCTTTACCGTCAGCGTATAGTCGCCATCGGTCCAGGCTGCGCCCGGCGTAAAGCGCCACACACCGCCGTTCTTAATCAACTCTATCTGTTGGTTCTTACCATCATGCGCCACCGTCACCACCACTTTGGTCACGTCGGCGTCGATATTACCGAGGGTAAAGCCTGGCATCTTAACGTTGGTGATGTTATCGCCAGCGGCGCTGTCATCCGCACTGTCCAGGGTAATAGTCGGTTCTGACAGCAGGGTATCGATGATGAAGTCCAGTTTCTGCGTCGTTTTGTTTCCCGCCTTGTCGGTCGCTTCCACCATCAGGGTGTGAGGGCCGTTAGCCACATTCGTCAGCCAGGTATAATCCCAGACGCCCGACGTCGCGCTCTGCGTGGCGTCAAACCACGTTTTGCCGCCATCAATGCTCAGTCTTACACCGTTAACATCCGCCGGTACTGTCACCTGAAAGTGCGGGCGCGCTTCATTGGTCAGATTATCGTCGGGGATACTGCTGTCGTTAACCAGTTCAATACGGTCAATGGCGATATGCGTGTCCACTGTCACCGTCAACGGCGCGGACTGCTTCACATTTCCGGCCCTGTCTTCTACCTTCACCGTCAGGATATAGCCGCCGTCCGCCCAGTCGCTGGTCGGCGCAAAGCGCCACTGTCCGCCGGTCTGAACCAGTGGTACCTCCTGTTTAATGCCATTGTGCATTACCTCCACTATCACCCGGCTGACATCGGTATCAATATTGTTGAGGGTAAAGCCCGGCGTTTTAACACTGGTGATATTATCGCCCGCGATGCCGCTGTCATCTGCGCTGTCCAGCGAGAGGGTCGGCACAGACAGAGTGGTATCGATGGTGAAATCGAGCGTCTGTGTTGCCTTATTTCCCGCCTCATCGGTCGCTTCTACCGTCAGGGTATAGCCTCCGTCGGCCACATCATCCGGCCAGATATAATCCCAGACGCCCGGCGTCGCGCTCTGGGTCGCGTTGAACCACGTCTTGCCGCCGTCAATGCTCAGGCGCACCACGTTGACATCCGTCGGTACCGTCACCTGGAAGTGTGGACGCACATTATTAGTCAGATTATCGTTGGGAATACCGCTGTCATTGACCAGTTCAATGTTATTAATGGCGATTTGCGTGTCCACCGTCACCGTCAGCGATGCAGAATGGCTGGTGTTCCCCGCTTTATCTTCGACTGACACACTCAGGGTATAATCACCATCCGCCCATGATGTCGGCGGCGTAAAGGTCCATCCGCCTGTGCCTTTCGTGGCGTCAAATGTGGTGGTGACGCCGCCATGCTCCACGCTGACCGTAACGCGAACGGCATCATCATCAATATGCTGCAGGGCAAATGTCGGCTGGGTGCGATTCGTCATGTTATCGCCCTGGACACCGGTATCGTCCGCGCTATTCAGTACGATGACCGGCACTGACAGCGTGGTATCCACCGCGAAATCGATGGTCTTCGTCACTGTATTGCCTGCTTTATCAGTCGCTTCCACCGTTAGCGTGTATTGACCATCTGCCAGGTCTGTCGGCCAGATATACTCCCAGCTTCCTGCCACGCCCGGGGTTGCCTGAACCCACGAATTACCACCGTCAATGCTCAGACGGACTTCATTGACATCCGTAGGTACCGTCACACGAAAGTGGGGACGGTCGTCGTTGGTCATATTGTCGCCTTTCACGCCGCTATCGTTGACCAGTTCCACCCCATCAATGGCGATTTGGGTATCGATAACGACCGTCAGCGGCGCTGAATAGCTGGTATTTCCTGCCTTATCTTCTACTTTCACCGTTAACGTGTAGCTGCCATCCGCCCACGTATTCCCTGGTGTAAATAACCAACTACCATTGAGGTGGGAAAGTTCGATCTCTTCGCTCACGCCATTGTGCATCACCTGTACGACGACCCGATGCGCATCGGCATCAACACCGGAAATAGCAAAACCTGGCTTATTGATATTGGTCAGGTTATCGCCTGTCACCCCCGTATCATCCTTAGAAAGCAGGGAAATCACCGGCGTTGATACTGTGGTATCGATAGTAAAATCGAATACCGCGCTGTTCGCTTTATTACCCGCAATGTCCTCAACCTTGACATAAACCTGATGCAAGCCTTCCGTTAAATCTGAAGTAAAGGTATAGGTCCATGAACCATCAGGTTGTTGCGTGGCAACACCGATCTGCGTATCAGACGCGGCATCCCATACCTGAACGCTGATAATGTCCGGATCAATATCTTTTAGGTGCAAGGTAGGGTTAACGATATTCGTTAAATTATCATCTGCGATTCCCGAATCTGAATCCGGGCTCAATGAAACTATCGGTATTGAAATAGCAGTATCAACGCTAATTAAGAAAGGATCCGAATGCGCAATGTTGCCAGCGATATCTTCAACTGAAGCGGTTATTCTATGATCGCCATCAACCAAACCTTGATCGGCTTTCAGGGTATACTCCCATCTGCTATCTTTATTTGTTCTGACCTCAGCGATTAGTGCGCCATCAACATAGAGTTTAACCGTTGAATAGGGTGCAGCGGTCCCTGTCAGTGCAGGATTCTTTTCATTAATAATATGGTCTGTATTATCAACCCCCGTATCGTTGACCAACTCTATTGTTGGTTTTTGCGTTTGCGTTACGATTTGGAAATTATACGCTGATGAGGAGGCAGTATTACCGGCAATATCTTCTACCTTTACCGTTACGTCATGCGAGCCATCGGACAACGCTGTGGTAAATTGAAAATTCCATACACCATCATCGCCAGCAATAGCCTCGCCACTTAACACACCGTCAACATAGATGGAAACCTTAGCATTAGCTTCAGCCATCCCGGTAAACAACGGCGTATTAATTTTAGTAATCATATCGCCTTTAACGCCAGAGCCAGCGCTATCATGCAACATAACAGTAGGGATCGGCGTAAAGCTATCAATGGTAAGCTGATAATCTACAGATGACGTTCTTCCTAAAGGATCGATAGATTCAACCGTAATCTTATAAACATTGTCAGACAGATTTCGGGAAATATCAAAATTCCAGTTACCGTCTGCATCCGCAGTCGTCACGCCTATCGTTTTACCATCGATAAGGATATTTATGGTAGCAAACCTATCCGCTGTTCCCAGTAATGTCAGAGCATTATGTTTATTGGTAATCCAGTCGCCTTTTGCACCGGAATCATCACTGGCATCGAGTTCCGCTTTTGGAGGTACAACTTCAGTTTGAATAGTAAAAGAATATTTAACAGTAGAGGATTTATTACCGGCGGCATCCTGAGAAATGATTTCAATATCATAGGCGCCCTGAAGAAATTTATTACTAAACTGATAATTCCAGGTCCCGTTTGAGTCAACCTCAATGCTGTCATATAATTTACCATCTCGCATCAATAAGATGGTAGACTTTGGCTCTGCCGTACCGACTAAAGCCGGTAAATCATTCCCTGATAAAATTATACCATTCGGTAAAACAACAAAATCCTCCAAAGAAACCGTCGGAGGTACAGGGGCAACAGTATCGATAACGTAACTAAAGGAAAAATCCTTTTTGTTGCCAGCGACATCTTCAACAGTGAACGTAAGATTGTTAACCCCTTCCACTGAGTCTGAAGTGAAATTGAACGTCCATTCGCCCTTGTCATTCGCTTTAAAAATAACCTCTTCGCCAGTCTCACTATTTATGACACTGATAATAGCATTTGGCTCAGTTTTACCTGTAAAGGTTGGGCGAGTATTGTTAGTAACGTTATCTCCAACAATACCGCTATCATCAGTCGTTTCAATCTCAGCGCTGAAATAGCTGATACGGGTATCAATAGTAAAAGGCAGATTTGCCGTCGCAGAGGTATGCCCGGCAATATCAGTAGCGGTTGCTGTTATATTGTATTCGCCATCCTTGAGCGGCGTAGTAAGCGTATAGCTCCATGTCCCATCTTTAGCAACAATGACCTCACCAAGATGTTTAAGCCCAAGATAAATAGAGACTGTAGAACCAGGTTCCGCCACACCAATAAATGTTGGCAGAGTGCTATTTGTAATGTTGTCATTTTTAATGCCGGAATCACTACTATCATCCAGCTCAATCGTCGGCTTTTCCGGAGGAATGGTGTCGGTTATGATACTATCCGTCGTTTCGTTTTTATTACCTGCTTTATCCACGGCAACGACTTTTATACTATTTTCGCCCTCAGATAATTCATTATCTTTAAATTCATAACTCCAGTTTCCATCTTTATCGACATCAACGCTGGCAACCAGTTTATTATCTACATAAATGTCAACCTTAGCATTCTCTTCCGCCGTACCAACAATTGAAGGCGTCAAGGTCGGCGTTAAGCCCTTATGACCGGACACACTACTTTCAGGCGAAAGTTCAAATGTTGGCTTATCGGTAACGGAATCGATAGTAATGACAAGTTTGGCGCTACCGCTTCCATCAGCAGTCTTGGCCTCTGCCTCCAGATTGTATGTTCCATCAGTCAATGTTTCAGGCGCTGTGAAGGTGAAGTTACCCAAACTATCCGCTACAGCCTGACCGACAGCAATACCATTAATTTTAATAATAACCGTGGCATTGGGAGCAGTGCTACCTACAAACTGAGGTTTGGTAAAATTAGTTATACTATCATCTTTGCTACCGCTGTTACTCTCGGCCGCAAGCGCTAATGTGACTTTAAGCGGCTCTTTAACAGACTCGGCATCGAGCTTATTTTCCTCATTTTTACTGCTATTACTTTTGCCAGTACTGGTATTTTTATTAATAGGTTGAGGAAGAACTTTTTCAGCATCGTTCTGTTTAGAAGCCTGCGTTGCTTTAGCCTGTGTATTTTGCTGGGAAGCATCGCTTTGCTGAGCCAGATTGTCTTTTGCTACATTGTCAGCCAAAAAGTTCTGCAGCATTTCTTCAATTTGCTTTGACGAGTTCTGTACTTCAAACGCTTCATTGAGCGTTTTTTCTGCTGCCTCCTTAGCTTTCTCTGCTTCTTCCTTCGCCTTATCAGCTTCTTTCTTTGCGTTTTCAGCCTCGTCAAGCTGCTTTTTTAATTCCTCTTCTTCCTTCTTATTTCGTCGTTTGCCATTACCTTTCTTTTCTACCTGAGCAGAATCAACTAATGAGCTGTCAATTCTCTCCAGTTGAATATCTTTTAAATCTACGCTGCCCAGAATTTTAGCGCCGGTAATAGTCTTATCTTTAAATTTAACAGCGAGGTTATTGCCTTTGATACTTGAATAAAGAGCGCCATTGACAATGATCACTGACCCATGCGGCGTGGTAATGTTCATGTCTGGCCCGGAAAGAGAAACTTTTGCGCCTTTGGCATTACCCAAAGAAGATAAATCAATTACAGAATTTTGATCGGCAAAAAACTTTTGTATGCTTTTATTTCCCATAATATTATATTCACTCTCAAGGTGTATCTAATCGTTTAGTATTAACTGGTTCTGAAAAGGCTTTGTCCACGCCTTTCATCAAAGGAGATAACAGGTATTCCATAATGCTGTGTTTTCCGGTAATTACACTGGCGTCAACAGTCATACCTGGTTTTAACCACCGTAAATCATCTTCATTAACATCGAATGCAATAATTACTTTATAATAACGCTGAATTGTTCCTCCGGTATTTTCCTCATAAGAGTCAGGGCTAATATTATCGATAGTCGCATTATACGATTTTATCTTTGGTTGAATAATTGACTGGACATCTAGCTTAACGGCTTCATCTACATATATTTGGTCACGGTATTTTGGTAGTATTTTCACATCGGCCAGCATAGTCCTTACTTTTGGTTTTATTTCAAAAAGTAAGTCCGCCGCCTGAATCACACCACCATGAGTAGTGGCACTTTTATTGATTTTATAAATTACACCGTCAACCGGTGAATAGATATCCTCCTCATTTATCTGCTTCTCTATTACTTTTAATGTAGAGTTAACAACCTCAAGTTCCTGAAGATTTTTAGATATTATTTTAGATAAAGATAATCGCAATTCATTATTAAGCGCCTCAATATCATTAACAACCAGCTCAATATCATCTTTTTTTAAAGTGATGCTACTTTCAATATCATTAATTTCAGACTTAACTTTTATATACGCCTGTTTCTTGTTAAGAAAATTGGTATATGGGCTAATTCCTTTTTTTACCAGTGGAGAAAGAATATTTATTTCTTCGGCAAGCAATGCTAGTTCTTTTTCTTTCGAACTTAGCTTCTCTTGTAATCCGCTAATCTCAGAATCAAGAGAGGTTTTTTTTAACTCTTTAGCTCTTATCTGACTATGCACTAATTCAATATTCGCTTTTACCTCTTTGTTGCTTAAAGAACGGGTGCCATCCAGGGTAATCAATCCACTCTCATTTTCTTTATCAAGAATGAAAGATATTTCGTTAACATCTTTATCCAGATACCCTTTTTGAGTTCTATACCTTTGATATTCTTTTTGCAGATCAAAGTTAACGACCTTTGCAAGGAGTTCTCCTTTTTTTACAGTATCCCCCTCGGCCACATAAATATCTTGTATCGTCCCTCCTTTAGAAAGAGATATTAACTGAGCATTATCTTTAGTAGTGATAACACCCTGACCATGAACCACTGAATTAATTTCTATAAAGTAGGTAAGGATAATAATTAAGATCGTCAAAGAAATAATTATCATCATGAGATGATCGCTTTGTCTTCTATTCATTTCATTACATTTAACTCACTTTTTAAATAATCCATTAAATGAAAAATCAATGAGAGTTGCTGTAGCTTTAAAATATACAGGCTATATTTGCTGTCGATCATGCTTACATATGCCTGAAATGCTTCATTACGGCTTGAAATTAAATCAAGCAAACTTTTTTGCCCTAACTGAAACTCCTGCTCATATAATTCAGTAAGCTGTAACGCGTTTGTATGTGAACGTTCCGCCACTGAGTAAGTCTCTTTTGCAGCGGTGTATTTTGAAAGTTGTGAATCAATGTTATAACGAGTTTTAATCAAGAAATCGTCAATTTGCAGCTTAGCCTGCGAGTAACTTGCCACCATTTTTCTTTCCTGGGCTGCATTTCTAAACCCATTAAAAATGTTGAAACTGACATTGATACCCGTTTTAAATTCATCTTCATAATCACTTTTTTTGGCACTACCGCTCGGATTATTCTGTACATAGCTGGAAACGAGATCTACAGTCGGAAAATAGGATGATTTTGCGGCATTAATATCTTCGGTCGCAGCTTTTCGGGTATTGACAAGCATCTTATAGTCATCGTTGTATTTCATCACCATGTCCATAAGTTTTTCAGGGCTTTCGACAAAGATATATTTTTTGAAGAGGTTGAATTTTTCATCGCTTTGAATCTGATCTGGTGATAAATTCAGACCAGTCATATTCTGCATTTTATACATTTCATCATCCAGCATCGACTGATACATAATACTTCTGGTATTTAATGCATCGATAGATACTTGTACTTTACGCATATCAGATTGCATAGCTACACCGGAAGATACCAGTAGCGAAAAAGTTTCCAGCATCTTTTTATAAAACTCTTTCTCCAGATTTACGCCATCAATCATTTCACGATATTTACTGATGTTGTAATAGGTTGTCACAACCTCCTGAGACACTATATTCTTTGTTTTTTCATAGTCAGTTTTACTATTATCTCTTTCGTATTCAGATTTCCTGATATTAGCCCCCCTCACTCCAAAATCCGTTATTCGGTATGATAAAGATACCTTATTTTCAACGTTTCTCTCGGTACCTGACGACTCCTTTCTGTTATTATTAAGGCCAGAGGTTAGATCCAGGGTAGGATAAAGTGCTGCCCGTGAAAGATCTAAGTCACTGTTTTTCTTTTCAGTCTCATAATATGAAACAGCAACAGAGGGCTGATGCGTTAATGCGGCATTAACTAAATCTCTTAGAGGAATGACCGGAAGCTCGCTGGCGTATGTGCTTTGTGTAATAAAAGCAGTCGTCAGAAAAAACATCTTAATCTTCATTTTTTTCCTCCTTGTTTAACAAACGTTGCTTTACTATTTCCTGATGCATAGATGTTATTTTTTCCATTAATGGCATATAGGTATCACGATAGCTAACCATTTCAGCACTAATCTCTTTAGTATTGGCAATAATCTTTTTATCAGTAGCCGATAGATCGGATAGCGCTAAATGAACATTATTCATATCCTCATCCATTTCTTTTCTCAGCCCATCGAGAGTATGAGAAATATCGGCACTGCCAGCGGCAATATCGTTTATGGTCTTACCATGTGAAAAAGATTCCTGATAACATTTATCAACTGATGCCATTATTGAATCATTCTTTTTGTCTATAATATTTTGTATTGTACTCATTGCCTCCAGTCGTGCATTATTATCAGCAAGCAGGGTATTACCTTCAGATAAACGAGAGGTAATTGTTATTACACCGTCAACTAATTTTTTGGTATTTTCGTTATTGCTTACCAGATAACCATCAATCAGCGTAGAAAGTTGTTCCAGTTTTGCTGAGTTATCCAATAGTCGGTTTTGCAAAGTGACAAAGCTATCTGATAGCATCACTCGTTTCTTTTCTTCATCCTGCGTCCGTAAGTTTTCAACTGTCAGGTAGTTATCAAAAAACGCTTTAAACAACTCTTTAAATTCTACAAGCGTCTCTGATTCAACCCGCAGGCTTCGTTGTTTATTATTGGATCTGTTACTTATGATTTTTAATTTTTTGATCTCTGTAGAAACAAGGGAATAGGAGCTGCGAACAAAAACACTTTGTGAGGTCAGGAGTATGGCGCAAACAACACCATAGAT
Source organism: Salmonella sp. K21076 (assembly GCF_039650795.1). Classification (NCBI taxonomy): domain Bacteria; kingdom Pseudomonadati; phylum Pseudomonadota; class Gammaproteobacteria; order Enterobacterales; family Enterobacteriaceae; genus Salmonella; species Salmonella sp. K21076. The sequence goes on along the minus strand of NZ_JBCLYA010000048.1, from coordinate 61,660 downwards.
AGAAGATACAAATGCGGTATTCATCCCTTTCAATGGTTCAGAAAGCGACGCTACCATTGTCACAATCATATTGAGTGTATTACTTGCATTATCACCGCCAACATCTGATGGCGAGCTCAATAAGTTCCCGATTGAACCAATCGTAATAGACAGACCCGCAAACGTCCCCAACAGGCCAACAAGCGTCGACACATTGCTACAGCTCATAATAAATGACAATCGTTGGTTACGGGCGGTAGACACATTGTCATCTAATTCCATCAGTAAATTGAAATCACACTGTTTGGGTTCCCCGGCAAACAAAACCTGATTGAGGTTAGAAAGAATGCTATTTTTTCTACTGGCGTCCTGAGCTATTAATATGTCTTTTGCTGAAATATTTTTAAGAATAGTGAATAATGCACACAAAGAACCTGTAATATAAATGGCAATAATGACTCCATTGTAAATTGCAGAAACCATAAAATTATCAAAAACATACTCTCTTATACCGGGAAAAGATAAAGCGAAAAAAGGGAGTATGGCAAGGAAAAAACAGACAAACAAATAGCGATAATGATTTATATATTTCACTCTGACACCTTTTTATTAATAGTCGTGATAATAGCTTTACTCGTTGTACTTGATGCTGCGGAGTTAACACTCATGTCAATAACTACATCAGGATATATCTTCTTAATCTCTTTCATCAAAATAATTCCCCGTTCATATCCCAGTCGTAAAGAGTCAGAGAAAGAGATGTCTGCCTGAGGAATAACCATTTCTATCAATAAATTACTATTAGTTTTGTCTTCTAACCAAGCCTCTATTTTATGAGTATCCTCTTCAGAAAAGCTTCTCAGCCTGCCATGATACGTAATAACAAGCTCATTTTTTGTAGATGTTATATCAATTTTCTGACCATCGGCGATATCGTATACTCCAACCTCCTTACCTGACATTGTAGTCATTCCGTCCGACACATCTTGAGTATTCACTTCTTTATTAACTATTTCATTAGCATTTGAATTGTCATTGGCTCCGCTATTTTGAGCAGTAGATTTAGTCTTATTCTCTATATTTGCTTTATAAACTTTAATTGAGTTGTCATACATAATAATCATATTATTAAGTGCAAACACCAACATAAGAAATATAAAAATGCACAATACCGTAGAGAATGTATCAACAAAACTAGGCCACGGATTACTTTCGTCTTCCATGTTGTCTCCTGATATTACATTGTGAATAAAATGTTTTTGTGGATTAGAAAGGATAAAGGATGCTCAACTTATTCAGAAAGTGAACGCTACCACCCTTGGCTTCCTGCTACCAATACGCTTTATAGATTTCAGTTTTCTTACATCTCGTAATCAGAAAAATAAAAACAACGACGCCATTTTTATGCGCCCACAACAAAGATGAGTGCTTTAATTAAAAACACTCTTCATTTTTTTAATTAGGTAGACATCAATTATTGCACTAACTATATCTTCCCCAATAATAGGTATCGCATAAGCTCTCAGCTCATAAATAAAAAATAGTCATCAGCAAATTAAAACCACCCGCCGATAAATAGATTTGTTAGCTAATCATTGAAACTCTAAATCATTTTAAGGACATATTTCTTTTTAATACGCGTTATAACCATACGTATTTAATAAATTTGCCTCCAGAGGATAAAATGAATTTTCACAATTAAAACATAGGGTCATAGGGACTTCAATATAACTTAAATCATTGAAAATATAATAAGTGGGGAGTAAAAAATCAGAATTGTGTAAAAAAATACACAAATAAAACCATTTTTTATATAAAGCCAGCTATAAGTAACAATTTTATCTTCAGCAATTAAAAATAAAGCAAGATACACATATCATATTTGAGCTCATCACAAGCTAAAGCAAGCATTTAATTAACTATTGATAATACCGACCATTCTCTACCGTTATTTTATAATATCTTTTTGTTGTCAAAAAATGGCTATAAATTATATATTTTGCAGATGAGATTTCTCTTTCATATTTAAGACAATCCGGGTTATTGCAGTACATTTATGAACTTCGGCTGGATAATGATGTGCCGAGGCGAGTCGGCCAGAGGCGATAAGCGACATTTTTCCGTAAGTCATTCCGTGAGATATGCGCTTCTCTTTTTTGAAAGGGATACTAAGACAATAATACCAGGTAATAAAATGCCTGGTTTACACCAGGCATTTCAGCAGACGAGAACTATAGCGAAAATGCAAATAACGCTTTGAGTTTTTTACCAAAAATCAGAACGGAATGTCGTCGTCAAAATCCATTGGCGGTTCGTTAGACGGCGCTGGCGCGGATTGCTGTGGACGCGACTGCGCGCCGCCGCTGAACTGGTTACCGCCCTGCGGCTGCTGAGGTTGTTGCGGCTGACCCCAACCCCCCTGCTGCTGACCGCCTGCCGGTGCGCCGCCGCCCTGGCGACCACCCAGCATCTGCATCACGCCGCCGATCTGCGGAACGTTAATTTCAGTCGTATAGCGTTCCTGGCCACTCTGATCGGTCCACTTGCGGGTACGCAATTGACCTTCGATATACACCTGAGAACCTTTACGCAGATATTCGCCGGCCACTTCCGCCAGTTTGCCGAACATCACCACCCGGTGCCATTCAGTCTGCTCTTTCATTTCGCCGGTCTGCCTATCGCGCCAGGATTCAGAAGTAGCCAGCGTTAAGTTGGCGACAGCACCGCCACTCGGCATATAGCGTACTTCCGGGTCCTGGCCCAGATTACCAACGAGAATCACCTTGTTTACGCCTCTGCTGGCCATAATTGAGTCTCCTGAATACGTTTCATAAATAGTGTAAACGCGTGAGTGTACCATTTCCACGTAGCATTTTAATAGCTGCGATGCAGGTTCCAGGTCACTCGCGCGAACCTCATATTGTTGCATACTTTAGCTGAAGATGCATTCCAATACTGTATATTCAAACAGGTTAAATTGTGTCATAATTAGCCGTTTCTGCCGTTTGTCCTTCAAACAAACCAGGCATCCGAGTCTCTACCGGGAAAGGTGAATGGATAAGATCGAAGTTCGGGGCGCCCGCACCCATAATCTCAAAAATATTAACCTCGTCATCCCCCGCGACAAACTGATTGTCGTGACCGGGCTTTCGGGTTCAGGCAAATCCTCACTGGCTTTCGACACTCTGTATGCCGAAGGGCAGCGTCGTTACGTTGAATCGCTCTCCGCTTACGCGCGGCAGTTTTTGTCGCTCATGGAAAAACCGGATGTCGACCATATTGAGGGGCTATCGCCCGCGATCTCAATTGAACAGAAATCGACATCGCACAACCCGCGCTCTACGGTGGGTACTATTACCGAGATCCACGACTACCTGCGCCTGCTGTTTGCCCGCGTGGGCGAGCCGCGTTGTCCGGACCATGACGTGCCGCTGGCGGCGCAAACCGTTAGCCAGATGGTCGATAACGTGCTGTCGCAGCCGGAAGGCAAACGCCTGATGCTGCTGGCGCCGATTATTAAAGAGCGTAAAGGCGAACACACCAAAACGCTGGAAAATCTGGCAAGCCAGGGTTACATTCGCGCCCGTATTGACGGCGAAGTCTGCGATCTCTCCGATCCGCCGAAGCTGGAGCTACAAAAGAAACATACCATTGAGGTGGTGATCGATCGCTTCAAAGTTCGTAACGATCTTTCCCAACGCCTGGCGGAGTCGTTCGAAACGGCGCTGGAATTATCCGGCGGCACGGCGGTTGTTGCCGATATGGACGATGAGAAAGCGGAGGAGCTTCTGTTCTCCGCCAATTTTGCCTGCCCGATTTGCGGCTACAGTATGCGCGAGCTGGAACCGCGTCTGTTCTCGTTCAACAACCCGGCAGGCGCCTGTCCGACCTGTGACGGGCTCGGCGTTCAGCAATATTTCGATCCGGACCGCGTGATCCAGAATCCCGACCTGTCGCTGGCAGGCGGCGCGATTCGTGGTTGGGATCGTCGCAATTTTTACTACTTTCAAATGCTCAAGTCGCTGGCGGAACACTATAAGTTCGACGTGGATGCGCCGTGGGCAAGCCTCAGCGCCAACGTACACAAAGTCGTGCTGTACGGTTCCGGCAAAGAGAACATCGAATTTAAATATATGAACGATCGCGGCGATACCTCCGTGCGCCGCCATCCGTTCGAAGGCGTGCTGCATAATATGGAGCGCCGTTATAAAGAGACGGAATCCAGCGCGGTGCGCGAAGAGCTGGCGAAATTCATCAGTAATCGCCCCTGCGCCAGCTGTGAAGGAACGCGACTGAATCGCGAAGCGCGCCATGTATTTGTGGAAAATACGCCGCTGCCTGCTATTTCCGATATGAGCATTGGCCATGCGATGGATTTTTTCACTAATCTCAAGCTTTCCGGGCAACGGGCGAAAATCGCCGAAAAAGTGCTAAAAGAGATCGGCGATCGCCTCAAGTTTCTGGTGAACGTCGGCCTGAACTATCTCACGCTCTCCCGCTCGGCAGAGACGCTTTCCGGCGGCGAAGCCCAGCGTATTCGTCTGGCGAGCCAGATAGGCGCCGGGTTAGTCGGCGTGATGTATGTGCTGGATGAACCGTCCATCGGTCTGCACCAGCGCGATAACGAACGGCTGCTGGGTACGCTGATTCATCTGCGCAATCTTGGCAATACCGTGATTGTGGTGGAACACGATGAAGACGCCATCCGCGCCGCCGACCATGTGATTGATATTGGCCCCGGCGCGGGCGTTCACGGCGGCGAGGTGGTGGCGGAAGGCCCGCTGGAAGCCATTATGGCGGTACCGGAATCGCTGACCGGCCAGTACATGAGCGGTAAACGCAAAATTGAAGTGCCGAAACAACGCGTGCCGGCAAATCCAGAAAAAGTGCTCAAACTCACCGGCGCGCGCGGCAACAACCTGAAAGATGTGACCCTTACGCTACCGGTAGGGCTGTTTACCTGTATCACCGGCGTCTCGGGTTCCGGTAAATCGACGCTGATTAACGATACGCTGTTCCCCATCGCCCAGCGTCAGTTAAACGGGGCGACTATCGCCGAACCGGCGCCGTATCGGGATATTCAGGGGCTGGAACATTTCGATAAAGTGATCGATATCGACCAGAGCCCGATCGGGCGCACCCCGCGTTCCAACCCGGCGACCTATACGGGCGTCTTTACCCCGGTTCGTGAGCTTTTTGCTGGCGTGCCGGAGTCTCGCTCGCGCGGCTACACGCCAGGGCGATTCAGCTTCAACGTGCGCGGCGGTCGCTGCGAAGCGTGCCAGGGCGATGGCGTCATTAAAGTCGAAATGCACTTTCTGCCGGATATTTACGTGCCGTGCGACCAGTGCAAAGGCAAGCGCTATAACCGGGAAACGCTGGAGATTAAGTACAAAGGCAAGACCATCCACGAAGTGCTGGATATGACCATTGAAGAAGCGCGTGAGTTCTTTGATGCGGTTCCGGCGCTGGCGCGTAAGCTGCAGACGCTGATGGACGTGGGGCTGACCTATATCCGTCTTGGTCAGTCGGCGACGACGCTTTCCGGCGGCGAGGCCCAGCGCGTGAAGCTGGCGCGCGAACTGTCGAAACGTGGCACCGGGCAGACGCTGTATATTCTCGACGAGCCGACCACCGGCCTGCACTTTGCCGATATTCAGCAGTTGCTTGACGTGCTGCATCAGTTGCGCGATCAGGGCAACACCATCGTGGTGATCGAACACAACCTGGACGTCATTAAAACGGCGGACTGGATTGTCGACCTCGGCCCGGAAGGCGGCAGCGGCGGCGGCGAAATTCTCGTCGCCGGTACGCCGGAAACCGTGGCGGAGTGCGAGGCGTCGCATACCGCCCGCTTCCTTAAACCTATGCTCAAATAACCTTCACACCGCTTTCCGATTCGCCGGGAAGCGGCATCATTTTTCCTCATCCCACCTCATTGTATCCGTGTTGAGCATTTGTGATTTGCGTGCCGCCTCGCTCTGACATGTGATAGCGCAAACGGTCTGTTATGGAAAACACCATGAAGTTGCCCTACGCAATCACACTACTGCTGTGCCTGTTTTTAGCCGCCTGTACGCTGCCTGACCGCTTTAGCGCCGTGGCTTTTCAACAACTGACGCTATTACAAGCGCGCTCAACCCGCTTCCTGCAGGACGCGGCGCGAATACCGTGGCAAAAAGAGACACTGCTCAAAGATGACCGCGATATCCGCCAGACATTTTTTCAGGCTGAGCGGGTCGCCCGTCAAGGTGGGGATAAACACCGACTCGATAATCTGGCGCTGCTGAAAAATCACTATTTGCGTCTTTATGCGCGGGTTATGAAATGTAAGCAACCACTTACTTACATCCAGGCTGAGAGATACCAACAGCAAAATAATCAGGTCTGGAAATTAGCCATACAGGGTGAGTGTCTGCATTGGGGCGCCCGCTGCACTCAGGGAGAAGAAAATGGCGTCTATTAACGAAATACGTAACCTGTTTACTGCCGCCCGGGCCGAACATCCTGTAGCCTCCTCGGCAATTGCCGAGTTTATCCAGACGTATAAGCAGGCAAGAGAAGACAGCGACGACGGTATCCGCGAGTCCGCCGCGTTTATCGCCCGCGCGCTTCAGGAACATGCTCGCGGCTGGCTGGACGACGACGATATGATTATTCTGCTGGAAGGACAGCGGGACCTCGCCAGGCTACGCGCCAATAATGCGCAAATTGCCCTCGGCAGCCGTATCCGGTCTACGGTCATCCACCTCATTGATATCGCCCTGGCGTTGTTGGTCGGCGCGCTATAATCAGGACTGCGGCAACTGCTTGCGTTTATCTTCCGACAGCGCATTTACCGCCTGTTGATAAGAGGCATCGACCAGATAATAGAGTTGTGAATCCGGCAGCGAGCCGTCCAGATAGACCGTACTCCAGTGCGCTTTATTAAGGTGCCGACTCGATCGAACATCGCTGTGCTGCTGGCGTAACAACTCTGCCAGTTCCGGGCTGGTTTTGAGAGAGGCTGCCGGGCGCCCATCAACTTCTTTTACCATCGCGAAAAGTACATCTTCCACTTTAATTTGCGTCGCTTTCCAGTCGCTGTGAACGCTCTGCTCTGCGCCAGGTTTTGCCATGCAGTATTGCAGTAATTCCGAAATGGTCATTATCATTCCCCTTGTAGTGTCGCGATGATTTTACGTGGACCGCCGTGAATACGGTGCTCTCCCAACCAGATACCTTGCCATGTTCCTAACTGTAAACGCCCCTGGCGTACAGGCAGCAGCAACGAGACGCCCAATACTGACGACTTAATATGCGAAGGCATGTCATCCGCCCCTTCGTAATCATGTTCATACGCCGCATTATCGGGAACGGTTTTCAGGAAATGGCGCTCCATATCAGCGCGCACGGTGGGATCGCAGTTTTCGTTTAACGTCAGCGAGGCCGAGGTATGTAGCAACAACAGATGCAGCAAACCCGTTTCGACAGGCGGTAAGCCAGACAATTTATCGGTAATTTCATCTGTTATTAGATGAAACCCGCGCGGCTTCTCGCTCAGTGTAATGGTGCGCTGATACCACATAGGCTGCTCCTTCCTAAAAACAAACGTCTCCTGAATAGTGTGCAGCAAGTCTGGAAAAGGTAAAAGCCAGCGGGGCAAGTTTGTGCAAAAATCATGCAAAAAAGGAGAGCCTGTCGCTCTCCTGATTTTTAGTACTCCGAGTTGACAATGACTTCCTCGCCAAACGCTCCTGCCTGCGGCAGCGGTTTGTAGGTGGAGTTAGCCGCGCGCAGGATACGAATACCGCGGATACCACAATCACGAGCTGCGGTAATATCGTTATCCGAATCGCCGTAGAAGATACGCATGTTCTTCTCCTGCAGCCACTGGACTTTCGTATTTTGTCCCGGTTTATCGCCGGCGAAAATCACCGGATTCATATTCGCCGCCGGAATATGGAAGTTATCCGCCAGCGTTTTCGACACAGTTTCCGTTTTCGTCTGACTACGACCAGTGACAAAGTAAATACTGTCGCCACGGCGAACATGCATATCAATGAGCTGTCGGGCCACTTCTTTTGGAATACTGAACTCATCCCAGCCGTTGTTCATTTTTTCCCAAAAGGCCGGATTTTTCAGATAATCGTCGCTGTCCGGGGAATAGGTTTTCTTTCCGCGCCAGAATCCGGGGCTGGAAAATAACACGGTGTCGTCAATATCAAAGCCGACCGCCATCGGCGGGCGTCCGGTCAGGCTGTTTTCAATCTGGGCGACAGAGACCCAATGGACAGGTGCTTGTTCCGCGAGTTTTGCAACATTAGTGCCCGGATTGAGCGTCGAAGGGGAAGATACTAACGCATTCGCGGAATGGTTTAGCGTAAACAATAAACAGACGGCGCTCAGCGCCAGGGTTATTTTTTTCATGCTTTTCCCTTAAAATTCAAAATATTATAATTATTAAGATGAGTCTTTGGTCAAAAAACTATCTGACCATAACGCCAGTAACGGTCAAAAGGAAGGATTATTTGCGGTTTTGTTACGAAAAAAGAGGATGATCACAACAGCTATTGTCAGACCGGAGAGCACTGTTATCGCCGTCCGGCCTGAATATTACATGACAGCGGCAAATGCCTTCGCCACGCGGTGTACATTTGAAGCATTAAGCCCAGCGACACACATGCGGCCACTGGCAATCAGGTAAACGCCAAACTCATCGCGCAACCGATCGACCTGCTCCGCGCTTAACCCGGTATAGCTGAACATACCACGCTGCTGTAACAAGTAATCGAAGTTGCGGTCAGGCATCTCCGCCTTCAGCTCTTTCACCAGCGTCTGGCGCATCGATATAATGCGGGTACGCATCGCGTCGACTTCCGCCAGCCAGCTCGCTTTTAACGCCTCATCGCCCAGGACCGTAGCGACCACCTGAGCGCCGAAACACGGCGGACTGGAGTAAATTCGGCGCACCGTCGCTTTTAGCTGTCCCAGAACCCGCGCGGCGATTTCGGCATCTTCACACACCACCGACAGGCCGCCGACGCACTCGCCATACAGCGAGAAAATCTTCGAAAAAGAATTACTGACTAACGCAGGTAACCCGGCGCTGGCAATGGCGCGAATAGCGTAAGCATCCTCGTCCATGCCTGCGCCAAACCCCTGATAGGCAATATCAAGGAACGGAATCAGATCGCGCGCTTTCACTATCTCAATCACCGCATCCCATTGCGAAGGCGTTAAATCCGCCCCGGTCGGGTTGTGACAACAGGGGTGCAGCAGCACGATACTGCGCGCAGGTAACGTATTCAGCGTGGCCAGCAGATCGTTAAAACGGATGCCGTTAGTCGCGTCGTCATACCAGGGGTAAGTACTCACTTCGAATCCTGCCCCGGCAAATATCGCAATATGGTTTTCCCAGGTAGGGTCGCTCACCCATACGCCTGCGTCGGGGAAATAACGCTTCAGAAAATCCGCGCCCACTTTCAGCGCGCCTGAACCACCTAATGTCTGGATAGTGGCCACGCGCTGTTGCTGAAGAACCGGGTGATCGGCGCCAAAGAGCAAAGGCGCGATAGTATGGCGATAAGTATTGAGTCCTTCCATCGGCAGGTACAGCGAGGCGCCATGCGGCTGCGCGTTAAGCCGGGCTTCGGCTTCGGCCACCGTTTTGAGCTGTGGGATAATCCCGTCTTCGTTGTAATACAGGCCAATGCTCAGATTTACTTTGTCGTGACGGGAGTCGTCTTTAAAACGCTCCATCAGTGAAAGAATCGGATCGCCGGCATAGGCGTCAACTTTTTGAAACACGCGATGGTTCTCCAGGTTTACAGAGGGCAGGAAATAACACAATAAACCGGAAGGACGAGAAGATCGAGAGGATGTTGTGGTGGATGCGCATATTACCGGATGACGGCGTGAACGTCTTATCCGGCCTGCAGCCCATGCGCGATACAAGCCGGATAAGCGCAAGCGCCACCCGGCCCGCCGCGCATTTAATCAATATACTTCATTGCCACCCTTGAGGTCAGGCGCGTAATAAGTTCGTAAGCACTTACTTTTGTCATTTCAGCGATACGTTCAACCGGCAGACCTTCACCCCATAAGACCACCGGATCGCCCGCGTTATCCTGCGCGTTTGGCCCCAAATCCACGCAAATCATATCCATCGCCACCCGCCCGACAATCGGGACTTCACGACCATTGACCAGTACTGGCGTACCGGAAGGCGCCGCTCGTGGGTAGCCATCGCCATAACCCATCGCCACCACGCCCAGGCGCGTGTCGCGCTCACTCACCCATGTCCCGCCGTAGCCCACCGGTTCGCCCGCTTTGTGGTCACGCACCGCGATCAAACTGGAAGTTAAGGACATCACCGGCTGAAAACCAAAATCCGGCCCCCAAGGTTTGTGCTCCAGCGGCGATACGCCATACAAAATGATGCCCGGACGCGCCCAGTCAAAGTGAGACTGCGGCCACAGCAGGATACCGCCAGACGCGGCAATAGAGCGCTGACCGGGTTTACCCTGACAGAAGGCATTAAAAATGTCGAGCTGATGTTCGGTAGCGCCGCATTCCGGCTCATCCGCACGGGCAAAATGGCTGACGATATTCACCGGCTGGCGTACATTTTTACAGTGCGTCAGACGCTGGTAGAACGCCTCCGCCTCTTCGGGACGCACGCCGAGACGATGCATACCGGTATCCAGCTTCATCCAGACCGTTACCGGCTCCGCCAGCTCCACCGCCTCCAGGGCGGCAAGCTGCTCCTGATTATGTACGGCGGTATGCAGACATTGCGCGGAAATGGTAGGCAAATCGGCGGCGTCGAAAAAACCCTCCAGCAGCAGGATAGGCTGCGTAATCCCGCCCGCTCGCAGACGTAGAGCCTCTTCAAGACGCGCCACGCCAAAAGCATCAGCATCAGGGAGCGTTCGCGCGGTCTCCAGAAGACCGTGTCCATAAGCGTTCGCTTTCACCACCGCAACCAGCTTACTGGCAGGCGCCAGTTCACGCAGACGTTGCAGGTTGTGTCGCAGAGCGCGGCGGTTAATGACGACTGTTGCCGCTTGCATTTGAATTCCTTGTTAAAAGAATGACGGAGAGTTACTCATCATCGTATTGCGGTCCCGCATAGTTATCGAAGCGCGACCACTGACCATTGAACGTCAGACGAACCGTACCGATAGGACCGTTACGCTGCTTACCAATAATAATTTCAGCAATGCCTTTTAAGTCGCTGTTCTCGTGATAAACCTCATCACGGTAGATAAACATAATTAAGTCGGCATCCTGTTCAATAGAGCCGGATTCACGCAGGTCGGAGTTCACCGGACGTTTATCCGCGCGTTGTTCCAGGGAGCGGTTAAGCTGCGATAGCGCCACGACCGGCACCTGGAGTTCCTTCGCCAGCGCTTTCAACGAGCGAGAAATTTCGGCGATTTCCAGAGTACGGTTATCAGAAAGCGACGGCACACGCATCAATTGCAGGTAGTCGATCATAATCAGACTTAACCCGCCATGTTCGCGGAAAATACGCCGCGCGCGCGAACGGACTTCTGTCGGCGTAAGACCTGAGGAGTCGTCAATATACATATTGCGTTTCTCCAGCAGAATGCCCATCGTGCCGGAGATTCGCGCCCAGTCTTCATCATCGAGTTGACCGGTACGAATACGTGTCTGATCGACGCGGGACAGCGAGGCCAGCATACGCATCATGATCTGTTCGCCGGGCATCTCCAGGCTGAAGATCAGTACTGGTTTATCCTGCAACATCGCCGCATTTTCGCAGAGGTTCATCGCAAAAGTGGTTTTACCCATGGAGGGACGCGCCGCGACGATAATCAAATCCGAACGCTGTAATCCTGCCGTCTTTTTATTGAGATCCTGATAGCCGGTATCCACGCCTGTAACGCCATCGTGCGGTTGCTGGAACAACTGCTCAATACGCGCCACGGTGGCGTCGAGAATCTGGTCGATGCTTTTCGGACCTTCGTCTTTGTTGGCCCGGTTTTCCGCGATCTGGAAGACGCGCGACTCCGCCAGATCCAGCAGTTCGTCGCTATTGCGCCCCTGTGGATCGTAACCGGCGTCCGCAATTTCATGCGCCACCGCGATCATATCGCGGACCACGGCGCGTTCGCGCACAATGTCCGCATAAGCACTGATATTCGCCGCGCTTGGCGTGTTTTTAGACAGCTCCGCCAGATAGGCGAAACCGCCGACGCTGTCCAGTTGGCCCTGCCGCTCCAGCGATTCCGCGAGCGTAATCAGGTCGATAGGACTGCCGCTTTCCTGCAAGCGCCCCATCTCCGTAAAGATATGGCGATGCGGGCGGGTATAGAAATCTTCCGCCACCACGCGCTCGGCCACATCGTCCCAGCGCTCGTTATCCAGCATTAAACCGCCCAACACCGACTGTTCCGCTTCAATCGAGTGCGGCGGCACTTTTATCCCGGCAACCTGCGGATCGCGGTCGCGGGCATCAGTCTGTGGTTTGTTGAAGGGTTTATTTCCTGCCATAGTGAATGGAGTTACCGAGATAGTGATTGGGTCGAAAGATTACCACATTTCTTTTGGAGGAAGCATGGCAACGCGTATTGAATTTCACAAGCATGGTGGTCCGGAAGTGCTTCAGACCGTGGAGTTTACGCCAACGGAACCGGCGGAACACGAAATCCAGGTTGAGAACAAAGCCATTGGTATCAACTTCATCGACACCTATATCCGTAGCGGACTCTATCCGCCCCCGTCGTTGCCTGCGGGCCTGGGAACCGAAGCTGCGGGTGTGGTCAGTAAAGTCGGCAGCGGCGTGGAGCACATTCGCGTGGGCGATCGCGTCGTCTACGCGCAGTCAACGCTCGGCGCTTACAGTTCCGTCCATAACGTCCCCGCAGATAAAGCCGCGATTTTGCCTGACGCCATTTCTTTCGAACAGGCGGCAGCCTCTTTTCTCAAGGGATTGACCGTTTTTTACCTGTTGCGCAAAACCTATGAAGTGAAACCCGACGAACCCTTCCTGTTTCATGCCGCTGCGGGCGGCGTCGGTCTGATCGCCTGCCAATGGGCGAAAGCGCTGGGCGCGAAGCTTATCGGTACCGTCGGTAGCGCGCAAAAAGCGCAGCGGGCGCTGGACGCCGGCGCCTGGCAGGTGATTAATTACCGTGAGGAGAGCATTGTCGAACGGGTAAAAGAGATCACCGGCGGCAAAAAAGTCCGCGTGGTCTATGACTCCGTGGGGAAAGATACCTGGGAAGCCTCACTGGACTGCCTGCAACGTCGGGGACTGATGGTCAGTTTCGGCAATGCGTCCGGCCCCGTCACCGGCGTGAATTTAGGTATTCTGAATCAGAAAGGTTCCCTGTATGCCACGCGACCTTCACTACAGGGGTATATTACGACGCGTGAAGAACTGACCGAAGCCAGCAATGAATTGTTCTCATTGATCGCCAGCGGCGTGATTAAAGTTGATGTGGCTGAAAATCAACGCTATGCGTTAAAAGATGCCCGTCGCGCGCATGAGGTGCTGGAAAGCCGGGCCACACAGGGCTCAAGCCTGCTGATTCCGTAATAGCTCTGCAAAGAAATTGGGCTTCCACCCGGGAAGCCCTTTCTTTTTTTGTTCGGCTGTATGTAGGGTACAGCGCGATGAATTCGTTACCTGCGCAATCATGACAGATTTAATAATCGATTCCTATTTGCTTGTGACGGCAAAGTTCCAGGTTGTGACGAACCGCTCAATACCTTAGTAAAACCGACGGTTATTGCGCTGATACTGTGGGATTTTTGGCGTTTTTACTGCTTTGATCACCCACACCACAGCCACCGCCAGCAGTAGCCACGGTAACAGCTTGATCATCAGGGCGAACATTCCGCCCAAGAACATGACGGCAGTCGCTACAACCAGCGCGGCCAGAATGCCCAGCAAGGAGACGCCCGTCACCATTAACATCAGAAAAAAGCCAAGCACAAAAAGTAGTTCCAGCATAGTCGCTCCCCATAAAGATGGCATTGCCCGGCGGCACGGCGCTTACCGGGTTTGGTCAGGTAAGCTATTACAAAAATCATGCCAATATTTATGTTTTTGATATATAAAGAAAACGCCCTGCAAAACTGCGCAGAGCGTGGTGAGATTGACTAATTTTTGGCGAACTTTTAACGCTTGTCTGCTATCAGTTTTAGCGCCTGCTCCAGTACAGCAGCATCCGCGCCAGCTTTATGGGCGTTTTCGCTCAGATAGCGACGCCACTGTCGCGCGCCGGGGATACCCTGGAACAACCCCAGCATATGGCGAGTGATATGCCCCAGATACGCTCCCTGGCTCAATTCACGCTCAATATAGGGATACATCGCGCGAACCACCGCAACCGGGTCGGTATCGGTGGTATCGGCGCCAAAGATCTCCCGATCCACCGCGGCCAGTATACCCGGATTCTGATAAGCTTCGCGGCCAACCATGACGCCATCCATATGGCGCAAGTGTTCCTTCGCCTCTTCCAACGATTTGATGCCGCCGTTAATGGACATGGTCAGGTGCGGAAAATCCCGCTTTAGCTGATAGACGCGCGGGTAATCCAGCGGCGGGATCTCACGATTTTCTTTCGGGCTTAAGCCAGAAAGCCAGGCTTTGCGCGCATGGATAATAAACATCTCGCATTCGCCCTGACCGGAAACCGTATTAATGAAATCACACAGGAACGCATAACTGTCCTGATCGTCAATACCAATGCGGGTTTTTACCGTCACCGGAATCGAGACGACATCACGCATGGCTTTAACACAATCGGCGACCAGTTGCGCATTGCCCATCAAACAGGCGCCAAACATACCATTTTGCACGCGATCGGAAGGGCACCCCACGTTGAGGTTAATTTCATCGTAGCCACGCGCTTCCGCCAGCTTTGCACAATGCGCAAGCTGAGCCGGATCGCTTCCACCAAGCTGTAGAGCGACCGGATGCTCTTCTTCGCTATAAGCCAGATAGTCACCCTTACCGTGAATAATCGCGCCCGTGGTCACCATTTCGGTGTAGAGCAGCGTCTGGCGAGACAGCAAACGCAGGAAATAGCGGCAATGTCTGTCCGTCCAGTCGAGCATAGGCGCGATGGAGAAGCGATAAGCAGGTAAAGCGGAGGACTGGGTTTCAGGCTGCATGGCGAATAAATAAGCATCCGGTTAAAAAAGGGGCGTTACTATAGCATAACGCTAAACCGGAGGCGTAGCGCCTCCGGTGAAAGCACCTCAGAATGTCATTGTAAGCTGCGCGCCTGCCCCCCAGGTTTCATCTTCGCCGTACAGTCCCATTAAATCGAGATGCGCACGGTTAAAGGGCGCAAAGCCAAGACCGCCGGTAACCACATTGCTATCGTTATTTTTCACATCCGCACGATACCCTGCGCGCACCGCCAGCCATGACAACGGTCGAACTTCAGCGCCGACGCCAACGTACTGTGAATTGTCTTCGCTCTTAAAGCCTTTCGTTTCCGTCAGATCGCCATCGGCGCTTACGGTCAGCAAATCGTTATGCCATGCGATGCCCGCGGTAACCAGGGGGCGGATTTGGTATGTCTCTTTGTAGTTGGTGGTTTCTCCCGTCATACCATTAGTGATGTAAATATCTTTCGTATCGATATCGCGAGATACCAGATTTTGCCCGCTCAGCCCCAACGTCCAGTTTTCACCGATATCGGCAGCAAGCCCCGCATCAATGTTAAAACCCGTATCGTCATTGCGATAACGGCTGCTATTCCAGTCGCTACTGTCGTAGTTATAAATTGAGGTGGTGTAGTTATAGAGCCAGGTTTTTTGCAGTTTTGGCGTAACGCCAATGGAAACAGGCACCTCGCCCACCACAAACTGCTTCGCCAGCGCAATACCGTAGTCAGATACAATCGCTACCCGCCCCAACGCGGTAGAGTTTAAATGCTTTGTAATTTCGTCAGACCCCAGCAAAGCAGCGCGTCCTGCTTCACGAAGCGCGACACGTTCATCATGCTGGATATCGCGCAGATACTGAATATCGTTCTGATCAATGGACGAACTCACGCGCCCATGCGCATAACCTTTGGCGATAAACGCCACGGAAAGCGTTTGCCCTGGAATACTTACCGCCAACCCGGCGCCGGCATTGGCGCGGGCGGTTTTTCCGTTGAGATATTCCAGCTCATCGGCCAGGTCGCGCGCGGCGCCCTGAAATTGATTCAGCACGCCTCGCGGATTGAGCAGAATTTGCCCCAGCGTAAGGTTATCGACGACCTCATCGTAGTAATCCACTTTATCGCTGATATCGTCAATTTCATCCTGGAGATTGTCTTTATCCGTAATCTGGACGCCGACCGCAGGAAGGACAACAGTGATATTGTCTTCCGGTTTGGCTTTTGCCAGTAACGCCGGATTTAATAGTACTCCGCTGCCATAATTCGCGGACGCAACGCCCGTCCCGCCCATTGCGTCATTACGCGCTTCCGTCCAGGTATTGGCGGCGCCCGCCTGCTTTGTCATAAAAAGCGAGACCGCGATAGCAATCAGTGAAAGTTTGACGTTTTTGTTCACAGTTAGCCCATCTTATTATCAGGTGAAGTAATCCCTCCGCCACGCTTTACCGGACAGAGGCGAACTATTGCTGTGAAATAGTGATGTTAAATCCTGTTGTTATAATATCGACCCTCATTATGTATAGATGAGAATACTGGCGCGGAAAAGCTTAGCAGGCGATATATTGTCGCGGGGTAATTTCAGAGTTTTAAGCAGCTCGTGGTAAAGTAACGGATTAGACTTTCATGCCATTCGAGGTGCTACATGGAAAAGACCACAACGCAAGAGTTACTGGCGCAAGCTGAAAAACTCTGCGCGCAGCGCAACGTGCGCCTGACGCCTCAGCGCCTCGAAGTGCTGCGCCTGATGAGTCTGCAACAGGGTGCCATCAGCGCATACGATTTGCTCGATTTGCTGCGCGAAACGGAACCACAGGCCAAACCGCCCACCATCTACCGCGCGCTGGATTTTTTGCTCGAACAGGGTTTTGTCCATAAAGTGGAATCCACCAATAGTTATGTGGTTTGCCACCTGTTCGACCAGCCGACGCACAGCTCGGCCATGTTTATCTGCGATCGTTGCGGCGTGGTGAAGGAAGAGTGTGCCGAGGGCGTGGAAGACATCATGCATACGCTGGCGGCTAAAATGGGCTTTGCGCTACGACATAACGTTATTGAGGCGCACGGTCTGTGCCCTGCGTGCGTAGAAGTGGAAGCGTGTCGCCATCCGGGCGACTGTGGTCACGATCACTCGGTGCTGGTGAAGAAAAAACCGCGTTAGCCTGAACGGAAAAACGGGCGGCAGTAGAGAGGGGCACGCCCGCATTCATAAGCAAACAGTGGGAAGCACATCCATGTACTCCTGATAGGGGAAAACATATTACCAGCGATAGTTGTTACGGGTTTCCCAGTCAACAACCTCTTTTTCCGCCTGATCTTTCTGGTAACCGTAACGCTCCTGGATTTTACCTACCAGTTGGTCGCGTTTACCTTCGATAACGGTCATATCGTCATCGGTCAGTTTGCCCCATTGTTCTTTCATTTTACCTTTAAACTGTTTCCAGTTACCGCCGGCTTCGTCTTTATTCATCATCTTGTCCTCATCATTCGGTTAGGAATAGCAGGTGTTATTCGCCCAAATGCACTGCAATTTCTGCTGGACGTGATAATAATTGTAGGCAGGAATTCGGCCTTCGGTTTTATATTCAGAATTTTTAACCATCACGATCTGGCAAACCATGTACCCTCGCGCCAGTGACGACGCCAGATAAGGCTCAACGACAGACCGCGTAGCGCCAGAAATACGGTTAATGCCAGCCATAAACCATGATTTCCTAATACCGGCAGGGCGAAGAGCGTCAGCGCGAATCCTCCCGCGGCGACAGCCATGCTATTGCGCATTTCGGCAGCGCGCGTCGCGCCAATAAACATACCGTCGAGCAGATAGCACCATACGCCCACCAGCGGTAATACCACCTGCCAGATAAGATACCGATCCGCCAGTAGCTGTATTTGCGGCAATGAGGTTAGTAACGCGACAATATGTTCGCCTGCCAGGGCATAGACCGTGGAAAACAACAAGGCCACAATTCCTGACTGACGACACGCCGCTCGCCAGACGTCCAGTAGCTTGCTACCGTCACGCGCGCCGTAAGCCTGACCGGAGTGCGCCTCCACCGCATAAGCAAAACCGTCCAGCGCATAGGCCGTAAAGGTGAGTAAGGTCATCAGGACTGCATTTACCGCGATAATATCGCTGCCCAGCCGCGCGCCTGACACCGTGATTGCGCCAAAACAAAGCTGAAGGAGCAATGAGCGCAGCATGATATCGCGATTGAGCGCCAAAAGGCGGCGCACGTTGCCGCGCCAGGCCTGTTTTAGCATATCCAGCGACACACCGCGGAGATGGAGAACTTTACGTACCATCATGAGGCCGATCAGTAACGTGACATATTCTGCGATGACCGTCGCCAGGGCGGCACCCTGCACGTTCATATGAAGCCCCATCACCAGCCACAGGTCGAGCGCGATTTTGAGGATATTGCCCACGACCAACAAGATAACCGGCGCCCGCGCATACTGAACGCCTAACAGCCAACCGAGCAGCACCAGATTCGCCAGTGACGCGGGAGCGCTTAGCCAACGAATTTCAAGGAAGCGTCTCGCCTGCACCAGGACAGCGTCGTTCCCGCCGACAATATGTAAAGCCAGCTCGATAAGCGGCGTGCGAAATAGCACAATCATCACGCCTGCGCCCAGCGCCAGCAATAACGGTTGAATGAGCGCCCGGGCTAACGCCTGCGGATTTTTGGCGCCAAATGCCTGCGCCGTTAGGCCGGTGGTGCTCATACGTAGAAATAGCAGCAGCATGAAAAGAAAGCTGGTGGCAGTCGCGCCCACCGCCACGCCGCCCAGGAAAACAGGGCTGTCCAGATGACCAATCACCGCCGTATCGACCAGCCCCAGTAAGGGGACGGTGATGTTAGAAAAAATCATCGGCAACGCAAGACGCCAGAGAGCTTTATCAGAGGAGGTAAAAAGCGGCATGGAGAAAAGCCTGACAAGGAGTTAAACGAAACGAGCGCATTGCCGGATGGCGACGTAACGCCTTATCCGGCCTACAAATTAATCATCTCAGGAACTGCATTCCCGTAGGCCTGATAAGCGCAGCGCCATCAGGCTACACGATTGCCGGATGGCGGCTTACAAGGAGATTAAAAAGAGATTACAACCATTCCCCGTTGCGAATGACGCCTACCGCCAGCCCTTCAATCGTAAAGCTTTGTTCGCGCAGATCCACCACTATCGGTGTAAACTCGCTGTTTTCCGGCAGCAGTTCCACTTTATTGCCCTGCTTTTTCAGCCGTTTTACTGTCACTTCATCATCAATGCGAGCGACAACCACCTGGCCATTACGGACGTCCTGCGTTTTATGTACCGCCAGCAAATCCCCATCCATAATACCGATGTCTTTCATCGACATACCGCTCACGCGCAGCAGGAAATCGGCGCTGGGTTTGAACAGTGAAGGATCGACCTGGTAATGGCCTTCAATATGCTGCTGCGCCAGAAGCGGTTCACCCGCCGCGACACGCCCGACAAGCGGTAATCCGTCCTCTTCTTCCTGTAACAGACGGATACCTCGCGATGCGCCGGAAACGATTTCAAGCACCCCTTTGCGCGCCAGCGCCTTAAGGTGTTCTTCCGCAGCGTTTGGGGAACGGAACCCCAAACGCTGCGCGATTTCCGCACGCGTCGGTGGCATACCTGTCTGGCTGATGTGATCCCGGATGAGATCAAACACCTCTTGTTGCCTGGCCGTTAACGCTTTCATTCCGCCCCCTGGGTGTATATACAGTCATGCTGTGAGTATATACAGTTAAAGGTGATTTTGGAACCACAAACGGCGCAAAAAACAAGAGATTTATAAAATTTGGAACCTTTATCGAAAATGTGACCATAACAGGATGCCCCAGGTCATCAGGGCAACGAAAATAGACAGTAGCACCGCAGCCGATCCCATATCTTTCGCACGGCCGGAAAGCTC
Organism: Salmonella sp. K21076; assembly: GCF_039650795.1. Taxonomy (NCBI): domain Bacteria; kingdom Pseudomonadati; phylum Pseudomonadota; class Gammaproteobacteria; order Enterobacterales; family Enterobacteriaceae; genus Salmonella; species Salmonella sp. K21076. Next base: position 41,623 of record NZ_JBCLYA010000048.1, on the reverse strand, counting down.
ATGGTATTCAGAACCGATGCGGTCAACGACCGCTTCAATAGCGCTGTTGAGGATTTCAACAATCATGATAAGTAAAACGGAACCTATCAATAACACACGGGTAATCGCATCCACATCCAGCCAGCAGGCGATGATGACGCCCAGCAATACCGCGAGGCTTTCCTGGCGAAACGCCGCTTCGTGAGTCCATGCGGCGCGAAATCCTTTCCAGGAATATCCTGCCGCTTTGATAATTCTGGTGAATCCAGTGGTATTATTGGCCATCAAAAGAACCTTTTTACATTATTAACGTCAATGACATTATACGGTTGCCCTGCACGATTCGGACTGCCGTAACGCAGCGCGAAGTATGACGGGATACAACAGAAATTCGCTAAACTTTCTGATATCCTTGCACCGCATTTGCATTATTAACCAGAGGCTTTACATCGTTTATGTCCGGCTGGCCACGAATTTACTACAAATTACTGAATTTACCATTAAGCATACTGGTAAAAAGCAAGTCTATTCCGGCGGAACCCGCCCAGGAATTGGGGCTCGATACTTCTCGCCCCATTATGTATGTCTTGCCATACAACTCAAAAGCGGACTTACTGACGCTGCGGGCGCAATGTCTGGCGCACGATCTCCCGGATCCGCTGGAGCCGCTGGAGATCGACGGCGCGCTGTTGCCACGCTATGTATTTATTCACGGCGGACCGCGTGTCTTTACCTATTACACGCCAAAAGAAGAGTCGGTGAAACTTTTTCACGATTATCTCGATCTGCATCGGAGTAATCCAGCTTTGGACGTGCAGATGGTGCCCGTTTCCGTGATGTTTGGCCGCGCGCCGGGTCGTGAAAAAGGAGAAGAGAACCCGCCTTTACGTATGCTGAACGGCGTACAGAAATTCTTTGCCATCTCCTGGCTGGGCCGCGATAGCTTTGTCCGATTCTCGCCGTCCGTCTCATTGCGTCGCATGGCTGATGAACACGGCACCGATAAAATCATCGCGCAGAAGCTGGCTCGCGTGGCGCGTATGCACTTTGCTCGCCAGCGCCTGGCGGCGGTTGGCCCACGCCTGCCCGCCCGTCAGGATCTGTTTAACAAACTGCTGGCCTCGAAAGCGATCGCCCGCGCGGTAGAAGACGAAGCGCGCAGTAAGAAAATCTCTCATGAAAAAGCGCAGCAAAACGCCATTGCGCTGATGGAAGAGATCGCGGCGAACTTCTCTTACGAGATGATTCGTTTGACCGACAGGATTTTGGGGTTTACCTGGAACCGACTTTACCAGGGGATTAACGTGCATAACGCCGAGCGCGTACGCCAACTGGCGCACGACGGGCATGAAATCGTCTATGTACCCTGTCACCGCAGCCATATGGACTACTTGCTCCTTTCTTATGTGCTGTACCATCAGGGGCTGGTTCCGCCGCACATTGCCGCCGGTATTAACCTTAATTTCTGGCCCGCTGGCCCAATTTTCCGTCGTCTGGGCGCGTTCTTTATTCGTCGCACCTTTAAGGGGAATAAACTCTATTCCACCGTCTTTCGCGAATACCTGGGCGAGCTGTTCAGCCGCGGTTACTCGGTTGAGTATTTTGTCGAAGGAGGACGTTCGCGTACCGGACGTTTGTTAGATCCGAAAACCGGCACCCTGTCGATGACTATCCAGGCGATGCTACGCGGCGGTACCCGCCCAATTACCCTCGTACCGATCTACATTGGCTATGAGCACGTCATGGAAGTGGGCACCTATGCGAAAGAGCTGCGCGGCGCGACAAAAGAGAAAGAGAGTCTGCCGCAGATGCTGAAAGGCTTGAGCAAGCTGCGCAATCTGGGTCAGGGCTACGTTAACTTTGGCGAACCGATGCCGCTCATGACGTACCTGAACCAGCATGTGCCAGAGTGGCGCGAATCTATCGACCCTATAGAGGCCATACGCCCAGCCTGGCTGACGCCGACGGTAAATAGTATTGCCGCCGATCTGATGGTGCGTATTAACAACGCTGGCGCGGCAAACGCGATGAACCTGTGTTGTACCGCGCTGTTAGCGTCGCGTCAGCGCTCGCTCACCCGCGAGCAGCTCACCGAGCAGCTTGACTGCTATCTCGATCTGATGCGCAATGTCCCTTATTCCACAGACTCAACGGTTCCTGCCGCCAGCGCTGGCGAGCTCATCGCTCACGCGCTGCAGATGAATAAGTTTGAGGTCGAGAAAGACACCATTGGCGATATCATCATCCTGCCGCGCGAGCAGGCGGTGTTGATGACCTATTATCGTAACAATATCGCGCATATGTTGATTATGCCTTCGCTGATGGCGGCGATTATCACCCAGCATCGTCGCATTTCGCGTGATGCGTTGCAGCAGCATGTTGAAGCGCTCTATCCGATGTTAAAAGCGGAGCTGTTCCTGCGCTGGGAGCGCGAGGAGTTAGCCTCGGTCATCGACGCGCTGGCCAGTGAAATGCAGCGTCAGGGGCTAATTACCCTGCAGGATGATGAACTGCATATCAACCCGACGCATTCCCGTACGCTGCAACTGCTGGCGGCAGGCGCGCGTGAAACGCTACAGCGTTATGCCATTACGTTCTGGCTATTGAGCGCCAATCCGTCCATCAACCGCAGTACGCTGGAGAAAGAAAGCCGTACCGTGGCGCAACGTCTGTCTGTCCTGCACGGTATTAACGCGCCGGAGTTTTTCGACAAAGCGGTGTTCAGTTCACTCGTGTTGACGCTACGGGATGAGGGTTATATCAGTGATACGGGCGATGCCGAACCGGCAGAAACGATGAAGATATATCAGATGCTTGCCGATCTAATTACCTCTGATGTCCGTCTGACGATTGAAAGCGCGACGCAGGGCGAGTAAGCCAGTGCCTGAAATGCCCGATAGTGCAAGCTCATCGGGCAACTGATATGACGTATTGAAAATTTTGGCTTTGTAGGCCGGGTTCGCCCGGCATGACATCAGAAGTGCCAGTAACTCATCGCCAGCCCTAAAAATAGCACCAGGCCAACGTAGTTATTGTTCATAAAGGCTTTAAAGCAGGCTTCACGTTCACGGTTCGCAATCAGTTTTTGCTGGTAGACAAACAGCGCGCCCGCCACCAGCACAGCCCAGTAATATCCCCATCCCAGACCATTCAACCAGCCGATCAGCGCCATTAACGCCATGACGCCAAGCTGCAGAATCCCGATAATCAATGTGTCATAACGACCAAACAAGATCGCAGTCGATTTAATGCCTATCTTGATATCATCATCTCTGTCGACCATCGCATATTGCGTATCGTAAGCCACCGCCCAGAGAATATTGGCGAGGAACATCAGCCAGCAGCTCAACGGCAGGGATTCGCTCACCGCGGCGAACGCCATGGGGATTGACCAGCCGAAAGCGGCCCCCAGCACGACCTGCGGCAGGTGGGTGTAGCGTTTCATAAAGGGATAAACCCAGGCCAACGCCAGCGCCGCCACGGAAAGCAGAATCGTCATGGCGTTCAGCGTCAGCACCAACAGAAACGCCAGCAGCACCAGCACCACAAACAGGTTGCGCGCTTCTTTCTCTGTCACGGCGCCGCTGGGTAAAGGTCGGTTGACCGTACGTTTTACATGTCCGTCAAATTTACGATCGGCATAATCATTCACCACGCAGCCCGCCGCGCGCATTAACCACACGCCAGCGACAAAAACTGCCAAAATCCACAGCTGAGGCATACCCGGCGTCGCCACCCATAGCGCCCAAAGCGTCGGCCAGAGCAGCAGCAACGCGCCAATAGGCTTATCTGTACGCATCAAACGGTGAAACGCCAGCAGCTTACTCTGCGTCAGACTCCACTCCATCTTTATCTTCCTCTCAGTACAGCGGCGATGCAGGTAAAAAAAGCTCGGTAAGCAACAGCGGTTTTCCGCTCAACCGCAGTCGAGAGCGGCGCCCCCACAGCGTTGCATCGCGTCCAATTTCAATAAAATCGCGGGTCAGTGTCGATGATGTAAATAGATAACGTCCAAGCGGGGTTTTACCCAGATGTTGTAAGACCTGTTCAGGTCCGCACAGCGTGGATTCCGGTACCACGGTACGTCCGGCAAGCCAGGGCTCGCCGTCAGCGCAAAGCAGTATCTCACGTAACCAGTAGCGGGACTCGGATGGCAGTAAACCTGATGCTTCCTCGACCTCACTTTGGCCGACAAACGCTTCCCGAATCAGCGTCACGCTTACCCGCTTTCCCTGCTGCTCAAAACGTTTAGTCACAGAATCTTCCAGCAACAGCCAGTCCAGCAAATGGGGTTCAAGCGCAGGAATCGCATCAAAATAGCGCAGCGCACGCAGTTGCGTTAACGCAGGGTGTGACATGCCTTACTCTCCGATTCATAACCTAAAGTCATTGTATCTCAGAAAAGACATTACGGGGGGCGCAATCACAATTAAGTGATCTGTTGCGCAACAAAAAAATAACAATTCGCATGAAATGACAAAAAAAGGTGCGCCAGGAGACGCACCAGTTGCTGCAAAATCAGCACTGTGGGGAAACAATTACCCCTTGCCTTTTACACTGCTGATAAAGGTGGAACGGGCAGATGTCGATCCCAGACGTTCGGCCTCATCAAGCAGTTTCAGCGCTTTATCGACGTCGCCTTTCGCTACGGCATCCTTAATCGCTTTATTAAAGTAGCTTTCCGTATCGTTCAACATCGGTTCGCTTTTCTTCGGCGCGACTGGCGCTGGCGCAGCGACCGGCGCGGCGGTATTGCCTACCGTTACCGGCCCGGTACCGGACGAGCCAAACAACGGCCCGACCAATACGCTGGAGCTACTGTTGGTTTTCACCTTCAGTTTCACCACGCCATCAGTGGTATGGCGAGCAACTGGATCGGGAATATCCGGGATAGAGTTACCGACGCCTTTGGCATAGGCTTTTGCCGGATCGAGCAGCGTAGTAGTTTGCTGAAGATCTTTTTCGGTCGTAAACACCAGAACATAGAGTTTCTGCTGCCCCAACGCAGGCGTCAGGCGCATCACGCCTTCCAGCCGATCTGCGCTCATGACGCCCGGCTGCTGATAAGTAAAGTAACTGCTGGGGAAGAACGCCGAAGGCGTCATATTTTGGTCAAGAATCAACACGTTTGGCGCAAAAACGCTGGCTTGCTTATTGACCTCGCTGGTCAGAGTTAATGTCAGCTCGCCGATATTCGCCGGAACGCTATAAGCGGCGACCGGGCCGGTAATGCCGGCGACGTCAAGGCGCTGGCCGCCCGTCGCCAGTTGGGTAGACTGCGTTTTTGACTGATCTACAGGCGTCCAGGTTAATTGCTGTAGCGCAGCAGCAGGAATAGCGGGCGCGGCACTGGTATTTTGCGGTACATAGTTCACTTCCGCCAGGCTGATACCCGGCACGCTGGCGAACAGCCCTGCGGTTAAACAGAGGGCGACGAGACTTTTCTTCATTTTCATTATTCTCACCTCAATAAGGCGGGTTCAGCGGTAGCCAGGCAATAGCGCGCCAACCCAAACATATCGCCGAATGGCGGCTGGCGCCTTATTCGGCTTACAAGCATCATCAGACCTGATGTTTCAGAGGGGCTTGCGCCCCTCGTTACGTCAGATGACCATCGTATTACCACCAGATTTCCATCTGGGCGCCGAAGGTCCACTCATCGCTATCGCCACGGCTGTTGGTGGAAATGCCGGAGTTAGTCGCTGCGGCATAACGGGAAATGTTATCGCCGTCTTTGATATAGCCCCATTTCTCATCCCATTTCGCGTAGGTGGCGAAAATACGGATAGCCGGACGCGACCAGATGCTGTCGCCCGCCTGCCACTGTTGCGCCAGGGTGATTTTATATTGATTGTTACGATCGCCGGTCTGCTGAGATTTCACGTTGTCGTAGCCGACTTCCAGCAGGGTACTCATGATTGGCGTCCACTTGTACATTGGACGTACGCCCACGGTCCACCACTCAGTACCCAGGTTATTATCCCAATCGATATTCTGGTACATACCGACGTACATCAAATCCCATTTATCACCAAGCGAGATGGCGCCATGATCCAAAATACGCCACATATCGCCATTATTATTGATGACCTTATTGGCATAATTAATTTTGGTTCCATCAGGCAATTCTTCAGTGAAAGATGAAGAACCGTCGGAACCGCGCGCCTGGCCTTTACCCTGCGTGGTCATGGCATCGGTGGCATATTGCACGACAAACTTGTTATAGCCTTTCAACATGCTTTGCGTGTGTTCGGCGGTGAACATCCAGCCGTCTTTCGATGCCCCATCAGCCAGCTTATAACCATCGGTCGTATTGGCGCGACCGTAGTCAACGCCCAACTCCAGTACGCCGTCCGGGTTCGTTTGCAGACCAGCCAGACGTACGTCAAAGACGTCGTTAGCGGTATCTTTTACTTCATCATAAATATTCTGGCTGCTGAAGGTGTAAGAGCCGCCCGCTTCAGTAGACCGGGTCGCCGCCAGCGAAAGCTTACCGAAGCCCAGATCGATATTTTCGATACCTGCGCCAGGACCTGAAATATCCCAGTAGTAGAAGTCGATCATGTGTACGTCATGACGCTGATAGAAGCGCTTACCGGCCCAGATGGTAGAGCCCGGCAGCCATTCAATCAGGTTTTTACCCTGCACGTTCGCTTCGCGGAAGGCGGGATCGGTCGATTCCCAGTCGTTCTGCTGGTTAACCGAATAGGCGACGTTGGTGTCGAAATAGAAGCTCTTATCGCCCTCTTTCCACACTTCCTGGCCCAGTTTCAGTTCCGCATAGGTTTCACATTCGTTACCGAGACGGTATTTACTTTGTGCACCGGTCACCTGGAAACATTGTTGTTCGCCGCCGCTTCCCGTCCAGCCAATACCGGAACGGGCGTAACCGTGGAAATCGACAGCCATTGCCTGAGCGGACATTACGCCCGCTGCGACAGCAACCGCCAGAGGGAGTTTGCGCAGAGTAATCATCATTCTATACTCCTGAGATCATTGCTTTTCTTTAAACGCTGCCACCTTCTAAAACTGCGAATGGTTTTGCGTTTCGTTTTTTTATGGAGGCCTTAAACACCCGGCTCTTGATGCAGACGACGACATGCGCTGCCATCCTCGCGGAACAGATGACAGCGCTCTGGCGGCAGGCCGATAGCGAATGTGGCGCCCTCTTCTACCAGCACCACGTCATTCTGGCGATAAACCAGGTTTTGACGGATGGCGGGGATCTGGATATGAATTTGTGTTTCGTGCCCTAACTGCTCGACCACCTGGACTTCACCTTCCAGGGTGACATCGGCGATATCGCTCGGCAGCAGGTGTTCCGGCCGAATGCCTAAAGACATATTGGCGCCGACCTGCACGCCGCGACTTTCGACCGGCAGCCAGATTTGCTGGCGATTCGGCAGTTCGACCTGGACTTGTTCAATTGCGGTGGCGGTCACTTTCACCGGCAGGAAGTTCATCTTCGGCGAGCCGATAAAGCCCGCGACAAAGCGGTCCGCCGGATAGTGGTACAGCTCCAGCGGCTTACCGACCTGCGCGACGCGACCAGCGTCCAGCACCACGATTTTGTCGGCCAGCGTCATCGCCTCGACCTGATCGTGGGTGACGTAAATCATCGTGCGGCCCAGACGTTTATGCAGGCGAGAAATTTCAATGCGCATCTGCACGCGTAGCGCGGCATCCAGGTTAGAGAGCGGTTCATCCAGCAAAAACACACGCGGCTCCGCCACCAGCGTGCGGCCAATCGCTACGCGCTGACGCTGACCGCCGGAAAGCGCTTTTGGCTTACGTTCCAGCAGATGCGCCAGTTGCAGTACTTCCGCCACCTGATTGACGCGTTGATTCATTACCTCTTTTTTGGCGCCCGCCAGCTTGAGGCCGAAAGACATGTTTTCTGCAACGGAGAGATGGGGATAGAGCGCATAAGACTGGAATACCATGCCCACGCCGCGCTCGGCAGGCGGAATATCATTCATACGGGTTTCCCCGATAAACAGGTCGCCACTGGTGATAGTTTCAAGCCCGGCGATCATACGCAGCAAGGTCGATTTACCACAGCCTGACGGTCCGACAAACACCACGAACTCCCCGTCATGGATATCGAGGTTAATATCTTTCGATACCACCACGTCACCCCAGGCTTTCGTTACATTTCGTAGCTGTACGCTCGCCATGCCCTTCTCCCTTCGTTACAACCTGTCATTGACAGCAACATTCATGATGGCCTGACTATGCGCGATCCCTGACTGGGGTAAATCCTCCACCCCCCGGCTTTTTTATGGGGGAGGAGGCGGGAGGATGAGGACACAACGCCTGAGACCACGGGCGCGGACAGAAAAGGAATTTCGTGATGCCGCCCGCAAAAATCGGCGTGTTTTTGTGTGCGCCAGCACGCATTACTCACATTTATGCAACACAGATCACATAAAGCCGGGGTGGGGCGTAGGGGTAGGGAGGATGGAAAGAGGTTGTCGTATAAAGAAACTAGAGACCGTTAAACCACCTCTGTGTACATCACCAAAAAGGATGGGAGATATGAAGATTAAAACTGGCGTAGGCATCCTCGCATTATCCGCACTTACGACGATGATGATTTCCGCCCCGGCTCTCGCCAAAATTGAAGAAGGTAAACTGGTTATCTGGATCAACGGCGACAAGGGCTATAACGGTCTGGCCGAGGTCGGTAAAAAATTTGAGCAAGACACCGGCATTAAAGTGACCGTTGAGCACCCGGATAAGCTGGAAGAGAAATTCCCGCAGGTGGCTGCCACCGGCGACGGTCCTGACATTATCTTCTGGGCGCACGACCGTTTTGGCGGCTACGCGCAGTCTGGTCTGCTGGCGGAGGTTACTCCGGATAAAGCGTTTCAGGACAAACTCTATCCGTTTACCTGGGATGCGGTACGTTATAACGGCAAGCTGATCGCCTACCCCATCGCCGTTGAAGCCCTCTCCCTGATTTATAACAAAGACCTCGTCCCGAACCCGCCGAAAACCTGGGAAGAGATCCCGGCGCTGGATAAAGAGCTAAAAGCGAAAGGGAAGTCGGCGATAATGTTCAACCTGCAAGAGCCGTATTTCACCTGGCCTTTGATCGCCGCTGACGGCGGTTACGCGTTCAAATTTGAAAACGGCAAGTATGACGTGAAAGACGTTGGCGTCGACAACGCCGGCGCGAAAGCAGGTCTGACTTTCCTGATCGATATGATCAAGAACAAAAATATGAGCGCCGATACCGATTACTCCATCGCCGAAGCAGCCTTCAATAAAGGCGAAACGGCAATGACCATCAACGGTCCGTGGGCATGGTCGAACATCGACAAGAGCAAAGTCAACTACGGTGTCACCCTGCTGCCGACCTTCAAAGGTAAACCCTCGAAACCGTTCGTCGGCGTGCTGAGCGCGGGGATTAACGCTGCCAGCCCGAATAAAGAGCTGGCGAAAGAGTTCCTCGAAAACTACCTGCTGACCGATCAGGGTCTGGAGGCGGTGAACAAAGACAAACCGCTGGGCGCCGTGGCGCTGAAATCTTTCCAGGAGCAGTTAGCGAAAGACCCCCGTATCGCCGCCACCATGGATAACGCCCAGAAAGGCGAGATCATGCCGAATATTCCGCAGATGTCCGCCTTCTGGTATGCGGTACGTACGGCTGTGATTAACGCCGCCAGCGGCCGTCAAACCGTGGATGCCGCGCTGAAAGATGCACAAAGCCGTATCACCAAGTAATGCCGCGAGCCTGTGCCGGATGGCGGCATAAATGCCTTATCCGGCCTACAACACACCGTAGGCCTGATAAGCGCAGCGCCATCAGGCACATCTCCGGCCAGGAAGTTTCAACGCTGTAGAGGAAAACCCCCATGGATGTCATTAAAAAGAAACACTGGTGGCAAAGCGACCAGCTTAAATGGTCAGTAATTGGTCTGCTGGGCCTGCTGGTGGGTTACCTTGTAGTTTTAATGTACGTACAAGGGGAGTATCTGTTCGCCATCATGACGCTGATTTTAAGCTCTGCTGGCCTGTATATTTTCGCAAATCGTAAAACCTATGCCTGGCGCTACGTTTACCCTGGCCTCGCCGGCATGGGGCTGTTTGTGCTATTCCCGCTGGTGTGCACCATCGCCATCGCCTTTACTAACTACAGCAGCACCAACCAGCTCACCTTTGAACGCGCCCAGCAAGTGCTGATGGACCGTTCTTATCAGGCGGGAAAAACCTATAACTTCGGTCTTTACCCGGCCGGCGACGAGTGGCAACTGGCCCTCACCGACGGAGAAACGGGCAAACATTACCTGTCTGGCGCATTTTCCTTCGGCGGCGAACAAAAATTACAGCTGAAAGAGACCGATGCCCTGCCGGGCGGCGAACGCGCCAATCTGCGGATAATCACCCAGAACCGTCTGGCGCTGAACCAGATAACCGCCGTCCTGCCGGATGAAAGTAAAGTGGTTATGAGCTCGCTGCGTCAGTTTTCCGGTACCCGTCCGCTGTACACACTGGCTGATGACGGCCTGCTTACCAATAACCAGAGCGGCGTAAAATACCGGCCAAACAACGATAGCGGTTATTATCAGTCGATCAACGCCGACGGAAGCTGGGGTGATGAAAAACTCAGTCCTGGTTATACCGTTACTATCGGCGCGAAAAACTTTACGCGCGTCTTTACCGACGAAGGGATCCAGAAGCCTTTTTTCGCTATCTTCGTCTGGACCGTGGTCTTTTCGGTCCTCACTGTGGTGTTAACCGTGGCGGTTGGGATGGTATTGGCCTGCCTCGTACAGTGGGAAGCGCTGAAAGGTAAAGCTATCTACCGCGTCCTGCTGATTCTGCCCTACGCCGTACCGTCGTTTATTTCAATTTTGATTTTCAAAGGGTTATTCAACCAAAGCTTTGGCGAAATCAATATGATGCTGAGCGCGCTGTTTGGCATTAAACCTGCCTGGTTCAGCGACCCCAACACCGCGCGGGCAATGGTGATTATCGTGAATACCTGGCTGGGCTATCCCTACATGATGATCCTGTGCATGGGACTGCTGAAAGCGATTCCGGATGACCTGTACGAAGCCTCCGCAATGGACGGCGCTGGTCCATTTCAGAATTTCTTTAAAATCACCTTACCGCTGCTGATTAAGCCGCTAACGCCGCTGATGATCGCCAGCTTCGCCTTTAACTTTAATAACTTTGTCCTGATTCAGTTATTGACCAACGGCGGGCCAGACCGTCTCGGCACCACCACGCCTGCCGGTTATACCGATCTGCTCGTCAGCTACACCTACCGTATCGCCTTTGAAGGCGGCGGCGGTCAGGACTTCGGTCTGGCGGCGGCCATTGCCACGCTGATCTTCCTGCTGGTAGGCGCGCTGGCAATAGTGAACCTGAAAGCCACGCGTATGAAGTTTGATTAAGGGAGATAATAACAATGGCTATGGTCCAACCCAAATCTCAGAAACTGCGTCTCTTCATCACGCACCTGGGGCTGCTGATTTTCATCGCGGCGATTATGTTCCCGCTGCTGATGGTCATCGCTATCTCGCTACGTGAAGGGAACTTCGCCACCGGAAGCCTGATCCCGGATAAAATCTCCTGGGAACACTGGCGGCTGGCGCTGGGTTTCAGCGTGGAACATGCGGATGGTCGGGTAACGCCGCCTCCCTTCCCGGTCCTGCTGTGGCTGTGGAACTCGGTGAAAATCGCCGGTATTACCGCCATCGGCATCGTGGCGCTCTCCACCACCTGCGCCTACGCTTTCGCACGAATGCGTTTTCCAGGTAAAGCAACACTGCTCAAAGGGATGCTGATTTTCCAGATGTTTCCGGCGGTTTTGTCTCTGGTGGCGCTGTATGCGTTATTTGACCGCCTGGGACAATACATTCCATTTATCGGTCTGAATACGCATGGCGGCGTGATCTTCGCCTATCTTGGCGGCATCGCGCTGCACGTCTGGACAATTAAAGGCTACTTCGAAACTATCGACAGCTCGCTGGAAGAGGCCGCCGCGCTGGATGGCGCAACCCCGTGGCAGGCATTTCGTCTGGTGCTGCTGCCGCTTTCCGTACCGATTCTGGCGGTGGTGTTTATTCTGTCGTTCATCGCGGCGATTACCGAAGTTCCGGTCGCCTCGTTGTTACTGCGCGATGTGGACAGCTATACGCTGGCCGTGGGTATGCAGCAATATCTCAACCCGCAAAACTATTTGTGGGGCGACTTTGCCGCCGCCGCCGTCCTTTCAGCTATTCCTATCACCCTGGTGTTCCTGTTGGCGCAACGTTGGCTGGTCAACGGCCTGACGGCAGGGGGTGTGAAAGGTTAAGTTTTATCGAAGTACCTGCCCGGCAACGGGCAATGCCACTGCCCTCAAGTTATGTTATCCCCACTTATGGTCGTATTTTGGCGCTCTTCGGAGCGCTTTTTTTATGCGTTATAGACAGCGGCTAATTTATTGCCACGCCATACGTCCGTTACGGTGTGGCGACGCCTATTCTCGCCGTAGTCGGTTCGAATTACATAACCACAACGTGATAACCAACAGGAGGATCGCCGCCGAATAGAGTAATACATCCATTGGCGTTTTATGATCGACAATGATCAGACGCACAATCGCCGTGATCCCAATGTACACGAAATAGCGCAGCGGAAAGTGAAGGCCAGACTTAAAGTACTTCACAATCAGCGCAATAAATTCGAAATAAAGAAAGTAGATCACCAGCCCTTCCACCAGTTCATATTTGCTGGCTTGCTCAGGCGCGAATAATGCGTCCGCCAGATGCACCGTCTCTTTACCGAGAAAAACGACCAGGATCAGACCGAGGGTAAGCAGCCCCAAATTTAGTACGTTTTGTAAAATCGTGGCGATAAACTCAAGACGTGAGCGCGATAATGGCATCATAACAGCCCCCTCTTTCTCTGCGGCGAGGTTTCTGTATAACGCACAAATGTGACGGGCATCTATATTTTTTATTTGTGTTTATATTTTGTTCAATAAGGTAATTTGCCGGATAGCGCCGTGAACGCCTTATCCGGCCTGAGTATTAACGGAAATTTACGCTCCTGTCACTGGTCATATCATACAGGCCAAACTTACGGCCAAGCTGTTGACCACCGTCACGCGTCAGCGGCGTCCAGCCAATTGCCGCACGACTTCGGGTTGGGCCGGACGAGAAGAGATCCAGCGGTACGGAAACATATACGCCTTTGGTAAAATCCCCTTCCCCATATTCATCCGGCGACGCATCGGTAATCGTCGCGTAACCGCCGACAACGACGCCGCTATCGAAGCGTTTGGCGATCTCCAGCGTACCGCCTTTATCGCCCGCCAGATACTGACCAACGCTGGCTTTCACCAGCACATCCTGGGCGAACGACGGCGTCCAGTATGCGGTCAAATGTCCGGTCTTCACGCTGTAATCGGTAAACTTCATCATATCCTGCGCGCTACGCCAGTCACGCTGTTTCACGTAGTTGGCATCCAGACCAAACGCCCAATTGCTGTCTACCGGGCGATACAGGACTTCCGCCCCGGCACCGCCAAACATGGTCTCCAGATAACCGCCATAGACCTGCCCATAGAAACCATTGCCAAAATACTGGAAGTAGTTGGCCTGTAGGTTATTCACATAAACATCATTCTGCACATACTCACGGACATGCGTACGCACCCGCGGCAGATGCGAGTCCTTCGGTGGATTGGTGTAGTTAAATTTGTCGTAGTTGTTGGCGATATTGGCAAACACGCTGCCCGTGGTGAGCAGATGATCCGTGACCCACAGATCCGCAGTTCCCATTACGCCCAACTGATACATATAGAAGTTTTCCGGGCCGCCTACCGACTGATTCAGCACGGGATCAAGATGAAAATCAATGCGCGACTTGTCGATATACCAACCCTGTTCAGTACTCTCTGGCACGATCGGCTCCACGCGTTTTTGCGCCAGCGGAGTTTCATGTCCCAGCGGTTCGCCTTCCAGATGGCGTTTCAGGCTGGCGACATCGGTTTCAGTGGTGACCTGCGGCAGATTAAGGCGGTTTTCCGTCACGCGGATCGTGCGGATCCCCTCCGGCAGATCGTTCATGACGATCCGGTTAGCGCGCACGATCCCCTCACGGGAGTCGCGGTACTTCACCTGTTCACCGGTAACGTATAGCGTATCGCCTTTGACCTGGATTTTCGGGTCCGCCAGACCGGCATTATATTTCAATAACGTTAATTGATTAGCCACTACCGAATGTTGCAGGATGGCATCCTGCGGCTGTGGTCGGTATTGCGGGCGTGAATTGTCATGATACGCGGGACGTAAATCGTTGAAATTGGTGCGCAGCGTAACGCCAAACATAAAGGTGTTGCCGCGCTCGTAGCTGAGGTTAACGTCGGCCCAATCGGTGACGCAGTAAATGGCGCCGACGTTAAACTTGCTCTTCTGTTCCAGTTTCCCCGCAAAATCCTGCTGATAGTTATTGCCTTCATACTCCAGCTTCAGGCGTAGCGGTTGCCACGGGGTCTGGTATTCCACGCCGCCAAACAGCGAAGCCGGGCCGTGAAACATATCGCTACCGTCGACGGAACCGGCCTCTTTATAGCTGTTATCACGCGAACAGAATTTATCACTATACGAACAGAAAGGATTAGACACATTGCCGCTGGTGCCAAGATAGCCCCAGCCGAGACCTAATGAAAAATCAAATGGCCCCCAAGCCTTACTCGCTACAATATATTCCGCATCAAACAGCCCCGTCCCGCCGATATCGCGCGCGCCAACCGCCACCTGCGGCATCCAGTAACTCTCTTCCCACAACCGCAGTTTCACATCAAACGCTTTATCTTTGTAAGTCTGGTCGCCGGAGAATGATTCCACGCTGCTGTACTTTTTCGTACGGACATCGGTATAGCGCAACGTGGTTTCCAGCCACGGGAAAAGCTGAACCGAAGCCGAGTAGTAGCGGTACTGATCGTTATCGCGATAGTTCAGGCTCATCTCCCCTTCACGCGCCATACGCGCTGTCGGCGTTTGCAGCAGGCCCACGCCGCCAAAGTCAGATTGTGAAGGCCCAACAGGGGCTGGATATGTTTCGGCATGGCAGGCCGCGCTAATACCCAGCGCCAGCACGCTGAGCAGATGTGTTTTTTTCATTATTCCGGTATCCGCTGCGTCAGGGTATGAAGAATGTCGGCATTTATCGCCTCCGGCGTGCCGCGCCAAAGGGAATCGGCAAAACCGACAAAAATGATGCTGCCGGGCATCGGCTCGATATGACGTTTATTCCAGTAAGCCACCGGCGCTTTTTGGCTGCGTCCATCAGGGTAAACCACCCAGGCATAGCTACGATCCGCGCCGCTGAGTAAGCGCTGCCCCTCAAGATAACTGGCGACGTCCCGCCCAGGGACGAACGGCTGGCTGCCCGGCTGGCTAATCAAGCCAAAGAGCGTCACCTGCGTGGGTTGCGGCCCGACCCAGAGCGTGTAGTGACCTTGCAGCGGCGGGTTACCTCGTTCGCTCACCCGCACCACGTCAGGATCAAGATTCACGAATTGTCTGCCCGTCACCTTCACCGCCTGAATCTGTCGGCGTAGTGTGTTTATCGCCGCCGCATCGCCATCTTCCTCAGCGCTGAGCGCCGCCAGTCGCCCGAGAAGTTCCTGCTGCTGCTGACGCGCCGTCACGGTCGCCTGTTCTTCGCCTATCACCGCCGCAGGCCACCAGCTCGTTGCCAGGCGCGGCTGTCCGACTAAATCGAGCAGACGCTCAGCGTCTGTCAGCGTTTTAGGCTCGCTATTACCCTGGGTAAAAACGGTAACAGTGCCGCTGGCAAAGGCGGATGACGCGACAAAGGCCAGCGCCAGCGCGCTTATCGTCCTTTTCATCATGATTTTGCCGCCTTAATCAGCGTGGTTTTCACCGGAAAGTAATTCGCGCCCAGATACTGTTCCGTCTGGCGAATTTGGCCTTCGCTATCAACCCAGTAGCGATTACGCCAGCGCGTTTGATCGGTCGTCACTTCTTCATCTAACACCCGCACGGCGGTTTCCTCACTGCCGACGTTCACTCTATCGGTCCCTCGCCATGTAAAAACGGAACGGGCGGTGGCGTAACGCACCTGGCGATGTTCGGTCCAGCCCAGGGTGCGAGTCCAGGTCGCGCCATCGATAATCTGTCCTGGTTTCGCCAGCGGGTCGGTCGCCAGATTATTCACATCGATCAGGTTGTCGCCGCCGAGCAGCGTTTTGACCAGACGGCCATGCTGCGTCACGATCGTCGCGCCATCCTGCGTCACCCATTTCTGCTGCCCGTTTTCCGAGAAAGCGAGCACCACAAACAGTTGAGGACCGCCGTTAAGCTGCATGTACTGGCTGGCATAAGGCATGTTTTGAATATCGTCATCCGTTAGCTGTACGCCTGGCGTACCGAACAAACTGTCCCACAGTGAATCGCCCAGGCCTTTGGTGGTGGCCGAACACGCCTGTAATAGCAGGCAAATCAGGATAAGTGCGAGTCGCTTCACGACGCTTCTCCAGAGGGGCAAAATAACCACACCGGAGTGTGGTTATGGTTAAACGTACCGATACTACTGGGTACTGGTGGTCGTGGTGGTCGTGGTTCCGGTATTGGAACCATCGCCGCCGCCGGTTGCCGCTAACGCGACGCCCACCGCCGAACTTACGGTGCTAACGCTGGTAGCGGAGGAGCTTCCCGCCGATACCGACGTCGCTGCCGACCCTGCCGCTTCACCCACCTGAACGGGGGCTGCCGAGACAGATGTCGCCGCAAGCGCGGTTATGGCAAAAATGCCATACAGTACTTTTTTCATCATAATTTCCCTTCATTGAATGAATGGAGATTTACCCAAAAGAATTTCGGGCGCTACCGAGTATACACAACCAAAGCAGGCGGATTATGTCCGGGAGAAATAACAGCGAGGTTTTAGGATAATTAAACTTTAAAGAAGTAACGCCTATATTATTTAATTAAAAAACAAATAAAATAAATAAGTTAAAATTAAACTAAAAGACATCAGCATCCGTATAATCTGAAAATAACGCAGAGTGATTTTCTGGTTATTGCTTATTTTAGGATTAAGCTCAATATAAAATTGTGGGGATAAAGACGGACAAGCGGAATTATCTTATAAAAAAAGCCGATGTGAATATCGGCCTTTTTATTATCTTATTCTCTTTTTGCCGGATGGCGGCGAAACGCCTTATCCGGCCTACAGACGCTATGCATTACGTAGACCGGATAAGCGCAGCGCCATCAGGCGCGCCAGGCTTTATAACGGTTAATCAGACCGTTAGTAGAGCTATCATGGGACGAAATAGCTTTATCATCGCCCAGCTCCGGCAGAATACGGTTAGCCAACTGTTTACCCAACTCAACGCCCCACTGGTCGAAAGTAAAGATGTTCAGGATGACGCCCTGCGTAAAGATTTTATGCTCATACAACGCAATCAGCGCGCCCAGGCTGAACGGCGTAATTTCGCGCAGCAGTATAGAGTTGGTCGGGCGGTTGCCTTCAAACACTTTGAATGGCACAACGTGTTCAAGCTGCGCCGGATCTTTACCCTGATCGCGATATTCCTGCTCAACCACCTCGCGGGATTTACCAAACGCCAGCGCTTCGGTCTGCGCGAAGAAGTTAGACAGCAGCTTCTGATGATGATCGGATAGCGGGTTATGGGTGATAGCCGGGGCGATAAAGTCACACGGCACCATTTTAGTACCCTGGTGAATCAATTGATAAAACGCGTGCTGACCGTTGGTGCCTGGTTCGCCCCAGATAATTGGGCCTGTCTGGTAATCCACGGCGTTGCCGTTACGGTCAACGTATTTACCGTTGGATTCCATGTTGCCCTGCTGGAAGTAGGCGGCGAAACGGTGCATATACTGGTCGTACGGCAGAATGGCTTCGGTTTCCGCGCCGAAGAAATTGTTGTACCAGATGCCAATCAACGCCAGCAGAATGGGTAGGTTTTTCTCCGCCGGAGTGGTGGAGAAATGCTTGTCCATCGCGTGCGCGCCGGAAAGCAGCTCGACAAAGTTGTCGAAACCGACGGACAGAATAATGGACAGTCCGATGGCAGACCACAGCGAGTAACGACCGCCGACCCAGTCCCAGAACTCGAACATATTGGCCGTGTCGATACCAAATTCGCCGACCGCTTTGGCGTTGGTGGAGAGCGCAGCAAAGTGTTTCGCCACGTGTTTTTCATCGCCTGCACTTTTCAGGAACCAGTCGCGCGCGCTGTGGGCGTTGGTCATGGTTTCCTGCGTGGTGAAGGTTTTCGACGCCACCAGGAACAGAGTCGTTTCCGGGTTCACTTTTTTCAGCACTTCAGCGATGTGGGTACCATCAACGTTAGAGACGAAGTGCATAGTCAGATGATTTTTATACGGACGCAGCGCTTCGGTCACCATGAACGGGCCGAGGTCGGAACCGCCGATACCGATGTTCACCACGTCGGTGATGGCCTTACCGGTGTAGCCTTTCCACTGACCGGAGATAATCGCTTGCGAGAAAGTTTTCATTTTCTCAAGCACGGCGTTCACTTCCGGCATCACATCTTTGCCGTCCACAATGATCGGCGTATTGCTACGGTTACGCAGCGCCACGTGCAGCACGGCGCGGTCTTCGGTGCGGTTGATCTTCTCGCCGGAGAACATGGATTTAATCGCGCCGGCCAGATCGGTCTCTTTCGCCAGATCCTGTAATTTTGCCAGCGTCTCTTCGGTGATGCGGTTTTTGGAGAAGTCCACCAGCATCAGATCGTCAAACGTCGCGGAAAATTTAGCGAAACGGTCGCTATCGTTCGCGAAAAGCTCAGCGATCGTAACGTCTTTCATTTCGTCGTAGTGTTTCTGGAGCGCCTGCCAGGCAGAAGTCTGCGTTGGATTGATGTTTTTCATTAGCAATACTCTTCTGATTTGAGAATTGTGACTGGGATCGATTGTAACGCCAGTCACAGAAAAGTGTGATTGTTTTAGTGCCGTTGCCCCAGGCACTGTCGAATGAGGATAAAAAGTATATACCCTAAATAATTCGAGGTGCAGAAAGGCGGCAAGTGGGTGAGTCGCCGGGCGCATAGATAAGCCAACATTCCTACAAACGGGTATCGGGGTTATAAGCGCTGTTACTGAGCCTAAACTCAGCATAAAAAATCCGCATAATCCCAACGTTGACAGTCCAGTCCACAACTTTTATTTATAAATACGTTACTTGCATTTGCGCCTGCACCGGTTTCTGTTCTGCCTTTGTGCCATGGTCGCGTTTTTCATTTCCTGACACGAGGTTGATATGACAGAGATCGTTGTTTCCAAATTTGGCGGTACCAGCGTCGCTGATTTTGACGCCATGAACCGTAGCGCGGATATCGTACTTTCCGACGCCAATGTTCGTTTAGTCGTGCTTTCCGCGTCTGCCGGCATCACTAATCTGCTGGTGGCGCTGGCCGAAGGGATGGAGCCCGGCGAACGTTTCGCTACGCTCGACGCCATCCGTAAAATCCAGTTCGATATCCTTGATCGTCTGCGTCATCCGAATGTCATTCGCGAAGAGATTGAACGCCTGCTGGAAAACATCACTATTCTGGCGGAGGCGGCATCGCTGGCGACATCGGCAGCCCTGACCGATGAACTGGTCAGCCACGGCGAGCTAATGTCTACCCTGCTATTTGTTGAGATCCTGCGTGAACGCGACGTACAGGCCCACTGGTTCGACGTGCGCAAAGTGATGCGTACCAGCGATCGCTTTGGTCGTGCGGAACCGGACGTCGCAGCGCTTGCGGAACTGGCCGCGCAGCAGTTGCTCCCGCGCCTGAGCGAAACGTTGGTCATTACTCAGGGCTTTATCGGCAGTGAAAGCAAAGGCCGCACCACGACATTAGGCCGCGGCGGCAGCGACTATACGGCAGCGTTGCTGGCTGAAGCGCTCCACGCCGCGCGGGTTGATATCTGGACAGATGTGCCCGGTATTTACACCACCGACCCGCGCGTAGTGCCCGTCGCGCAGCGAATTGATGAAATCGACTTTGAAGAAGCGGCGGAGATGGCAACCTTCGGCGCAAAAGTACTGCATCCAGCCACCTTACTCCCGGCCGTGCGCAGCGATATCCCGGTCTTCGTTGGCTCCAGTAAAGATCCGCAAGCGGGCGGTACGCTGGTGTGCAATAAAACCCAAAACCCGCCGCTGTTCCGCGCGCTGGCGCTGCGCCGCAATCAAACGCTATTGACGCTGCACAGCCTGAATATGCTGCACTCACGAGGTTTCCTGGCAGAGGTGTTCGGCATTCTGGCGCGGCATAATATTTCGGTAGATCTGATTACCACTTCGGAGGTGAGCGTCGCGCTGACGCTGGATACTACCGGCTCCACCTCCACGGGCGATACGTTACTGACCCAATCCTTATTGATGGAGCTTTCCGCGCTGTGTCGGGTCGAAGTTGAAGAAGGACTGGCGCTGGTCGCGCTGATTGGCAACAACCTGTCAAAAGCCTGCGGTGTTGGTAAAGAAGTGTTTGGCGTCCTGGAACCGTTCAACATTCGCATGATTTGTTACGGCGCCTCCAGCCACAATCTGTGCTTCCTCGTGCCGGGAGACGATGCCGAGAAAGTGGTGCAAAAGCTACATCAGAACTTATTTGAATAATCGCCCTGACACGACAGCGGGTGAGCGCTATCAGGCAATACGCTGCCGGATGGCGACGCAAGCGCCTTATCCGGCGGTTCCCACGTCAGGCACTGCCGGCGGAATACTGCTCCAGAAAGCCAATTACAGAAGGCAGGAATCTGTACACCCTGCTCGTCCCATCAATATGGGCAGCTTTCCCCTATTTATGCCCTCCTCATTTTGAACCTCGTCACAAAACCACGCAAAACAACACAAAACAAAAACATAAATTTATCATTATATTTTAATAACTTACCTTTAAAAATTGAGATCGTTTGGTATAAAAGCACTTTTTCATTGTTGCTTTATTTTGTTTTAGTTGGAATTATGATTGCACTACAACACAGATAACCCCCTTACCCTATTTGAGGCCGCTATGAAAAAATTGCGATTATTGGAAGCAGTGGAGGCAACCTCTACAACCTGGGTGGCGCCGAGCCAGAGAAGTTACTCCAGGAGATTTATCAGCAGTGTGAGGCTGCGGGCGTGAATGTGGCCGCCGTACAATTTATCGCGGCAGAGGCCTCGATGGACGTCGCCAAACCGGACACCCCGGCATCGGTTTATGCATTAACCACAGAAAACCAACAAAAACCACAGCGCATATTTCAGGGTAAGCTTTCGGAGGTAAACACCTCGGTAGTAGAAAGCGATCGCCAAATCGCTGAGATGATCCGCCGCGGTGAGATCGATGGGATCGTGGTAATGAGCGCCGATCCGGTAAAGGCGAACCAAGCCGTTTTTGCCGCCGCCGTTGAGATGAAAACACCGATTGTCGGCACCGGGGGAACCTCCATGGCGCTGGTGGCGGCAAAGGGGGCGAATGTGGTCGCGACCTCCGGAACAACCGGCACCACCAGCCGTACCCGCGCCGTCTCCTTCGTGGCGTCACTATGTAAACATTGGGGTATCAAGTACAAACCACAGTTGGGTAGCGCTTCGCCCTCGCAGAGCGGTTCCGGAAAAAGCCTGCTCAAACGTTTTAACATTCGTAGCATCATGATCCCTGCGCTACCAGGCTTTATCGCCATGGCGATTGTACTCGCCCTGAGCCACATACCAGGACTGGAAAAACTTAACGATATCTTTGAAATATTACTAAAAGGTCTGCCAGTGTTAGTCGCGGTACTGGCGGCAAAACAGATTTCCGAACTGGATGAAGTTTCAATTGTGGCTGGGGTCGTCGCTGGCGTGCTTTCCGTAGAGGGCGGACTGATCGGCGGCATTATCGGCGGTGTAATGGCGGGGATTTTCGTCCGTTGGCTGTTCGAGCTGTGCCTGAACTGGCGCTTCCCAATGACTACCGTCAACATCGTCGCCGGTGGGATATCGGGCCTTGCCGCTGGGTTAATCATGCACTATCTGCTGAGTCCGCTGGCGCTATCTGCGGGTAATTACATCAAACTGGCTATCGAAAGCACGCTGGCATTCAGCCCAATTCTTGCCGGGCTGCTGGCTGGTCTGGTTATCTGGCCTGCCATTCTCGGCGGCGTCTATCACGCGGTGATCCTGCCGTTGGTACTGCTGGAGATGGAAAAATCCGGCGTCAGCTTCCTCGGCGCGGTCGATATGGTCGGTCTGGTGATGGTGGCCGCAGGTATTAACCTTGCCAATGTGATCGCCCCGCGTGAAAAAAGCGAAGCTGCCGTTGCTACGCCGGGCCTGCTCATTAACCTGGGTTTTGGCACCTTTGTTGAATCCGCCTATCCCTTCATGTTCGCCAACAAAATTGTTTTTGGCTCCGCCATTTTTTGGGCCGGAATGGGCGGCATGATGCTGGGCTTTTTTAACGTCAAAGGCGTGGCCTATGTTCCGGCTTTCGCCTCACCGTTCTTATCCAGCAATGCGCTCCAGATGGCCATCGTAATGATTGCCACAATGGCGATGACCTGCCTTACCACCATTATTGCTAACCGTTTCAAACCTGTCGTACAGAGCGAATCAACAACGACAGCCGTTAATTAATGCACCAACACCAGAGGTACACCATGTTTAAAGGCGATATGAATAAAAAACGCGCCAAAGCGTTACAGAAAGTGAAAGAAGCCATCACGCTTCACGGTGGGCAAACTATCCTCAGCACAGGAATAACTGGCGACGATGCGCGCCTGGCGAAAGCCGTGTGTGAGGCTGGCGTTAAGCTTCTGGAGCCGAACCACCCTGCGTTGGCGCTGGCGCGTGGACACAAAGGCGTGAGCAACATGCACGCGGCGGAGCAGATTCGTCACGAAATCACCAATAGCCAGATGGCTGAGGCCGTACACGGTGTTCGTAATGTGGTCCCGGACGATATTTTTATCACCGTTGGTATCGCCGGCGGTTTTACCGAAACCTTACCGGTGCCGCTCAGCGAAACGGAAATTCTGGAGATTGCCCGCGCTGGAGCCGACGGTTTACATACGCATAAATCCGACTGGGACGATCTGCAGGACATCGTTAATCTCGCCCATCAATATGGTCTGACCGTCGATGCCTACATTGGCCATCCTGACGATCTGCATACTTTCGGTATTCCTGCACGCACGCCGGAAGAGGTCGCCAGCGTGGCGAAGCGGATGCAGGATATCGGCGTGGATATGATTGGTCTGATGACAGGCATGAGCTATGAAGGCGTAGCGGCAGGCGATATCCCGCAGATGATTAAAGATCGCCTGCGGGCGTTGGTCGGCGCGGTGGATGTTCCGACGCTGGCGGAAGGCGGGATTAACCTCGCCAACGCGAAAGCGTTTAAAGATACCGGAGTCAATATTCTGGTGGTCGGTACGGCTATCGACAACATGGTGTGCAACGCCGCCAAAGAAGCCGTTACGCCGTTTATTGTTCATTGATATCAGGGAACGAGAGATGTTGTTAATCACCGATCTGGATGGAACATTACTCACCTCGCAGAAAACAATCAGCCCGCGCACGCGTCAGGCGCTGATTGCGTTCCGCCAGGACGGTAGTCTGCTGGCGGCATGTTCCGCCAGACCGGTCTCCTCAATGGTACGCCTGCTACACCAACAACAGGTTGATAGGTTGTTTAGCTGGTGCGCCGGTTTTAACTGCGGACATCTTCTGGAGATGGCGGGGCAGCGCATTATTCATGCTGCTCCGTTGTCCGCCACAGATCTGTGGAATATTGACCAGCATATTTCTCTTTCCCGCTATCACCACCATTTTTTTAGCGCCGAAGCAATTCACCATCGTGACGATAGACTGATTGCGCCCTGGACAACATATGAAGCCCGCTTATTTGGGTTGCCGCTTATAACTGAAACTACAGAAAATATCTTTAATCGTCGCGATATATATAAAATTACCCTTGTTGCCGTATCTTCGGAGATAGATACACTGTGTACAGAAGTGAATAATCACCTGCCTTATGGATATTATGCGGTCGTCACGGGAGAAAATTATATTGATATTCAAAGAACCGATGTAAATAAAGGGTGCATAATAGAACAATTAATTCATTATTTAAATATATCTTCTGACAAGGTGGTCGTGATTGGCGATCAGCAGAATGATGTCAGCATGTTTGCCGCCGCCGGAATCAGCATCGCAATGGGCAACGCGCCGGATGCAGTAAAGCGGCAGGCCGACTATGTGACTGCCACGAATGATGAGGAGGGTATCGTCCATGCGTTGGAGTGGTTGCGTTGCCTTACGCATCCAGTTACCATGCGCCAAAGGTTGACAGCGGCGAAAGATAATGAATCCAATTAAAAGACGAAAACATATTCTTGATGAATTAAACAAATTCGGTGAAGTCACCGTTATTAAATTATCGGAAATGCTCAACGTCACCTCGGAAACCATTCGTCGCGATCTCTCCTTACTGGAATCAGAAGGCAAAATCACTAAGATTCATGGGGGCGCGGTCAAAAAGCAAGTTGTCCAGGAAGATGCGTTTAGCGCAAGAATAGAGGCGCATCGCGAAGAGAAAATAGCGATTGGCAAACTTGCCGCCGAAATGATCAGTGAACGGGATACATTGTTTATTGATTCCTGTACAACTAACCTTATTCTGGCCGAGCAATTACCGCCTCTCGCTTTTTCCGTGATTACCAATTCAGCACTGATTGCCGATAAAATTAAAGAGCATAACCTGCAGGCCCGCGTGTATGTATTAGGCGGCGAATATGATTACCATTTTCGCGCTAATCTCGGCGTCTCGGTATGTCAGCAGATTAACGCGATTCACGCGGATATCTGTTTTATTGGCGCTGGCGGCATTTCTCCCCAGCATGGCGTGTTGGTGAAGAGCTTTGAAGAAGCCTACGTTGCCAAAGCCATGATTGCGATGAGCAAAAAATCAGTGATTCTCGCTGACCATACCAAATTTGGTCAGGACGGTGTGATGTGCATCGCAAGCGTAAAAGAAATCGATAACATCATCACGGATAAAGGATTTACGTCAACGGGTTATACGCCACAGGATTTCGCTGGAAAGCTGCGGATTGCTGACTGAGCGCTATCCGCCCGTTGCGTATTGCCGTAGACTAAATGCATCGGCTAACTGAGGGCACCCGTATGGCACTCCCCCGCATTACCCAAAAAGAGATGACCGAGCGCGAACAGCGCGAACTGAAAACGTTGCTGGACCGCGCCCGTATTGCGCACGGGCGTCCGCTGACCAATTCTGAGACCAACAGCGTAAAAAAGGAGTACATCGATAAGCTGATGGCGCTGCGTGAGGCTGAAGCGAAAAAAGCCCGCCAGTTGAAGAAAAAGCAGGCGTATAAACCCGATACGGAAGCGTCATTCTCCTGGTCGGCGAATACGCCGACGCGCGGCAGACGTTAACGTCCTTTCTTCTTTCGTCCCGGCGAGGTAAAGCGCTTACCGCTTGATGCCGGGCGCGCTTTCTCATTGCTTTTTTCGATCGCCACGACCGGTCGCTTAATACCCGCGGTCTTCGGCTTCGCTTTGGCCTTTGGTTTGGCTTCGGAAGAGGAACCCTCAATCAATTTAAACAGATCGATCAGCTCATCGTCCGTCAGATCGCGCCACTCGCCCAGCGGAATCCCGCTCAGGCTGACGTTCATAATGCGCGTACGCTCCAGTTTCGTCACTTCATAACCAAAGTATTCACACATACGACGGATCTGACGGTTTAATCCCTGCACCAGGGTAATGCGAAAGACAAACGGCGCCTCTTTTTTCACCTTACATTTTTTGGTGACGGTACCCAGAATCGGCACGCCAGCGCCCATACCGCGAATAAACTCGTCGGTAATCGGTTTATCCACCGTCACCAGATACTCTTTTTCGTGATCGTTACCGGCACGCAGAATCTTATTGACCAGATCGCCGTGGTTAGTCAGAAATATCAGCCCCTGCGAGTCTTTATCCAGACGACCAATCGGGAAGATACGTTTGCTGTGGTTCACAAAATCGACAATATTGTCGCGTTCGCCGTCTTCAGTGGTACTGACAATGCCAACCGGTTTATTCAGCGCAATCAGCACTAAATCATCCGCTTCTCGCGGCTCAATCAACCGACCATTTACTTTAACAACATCCCCGGCGACCACCTGATCGCCAATGGCGGCGCGTTTGCCGTTGATAAAGACATTGCCCTGTTCGATAAAACGGTCCGCCTCGCGACGCGAACAGATGCCGCTTTCACTGATATATTTATTAAGCCGGGTAGATGTGTCGGTCAGCATATTTACTCTCTGAGAAATTTTTCTACATAAACGTTGGGAATGTGACTTACCACATCAAATCGTCAGGAACTTTAAAATCGGCATACGGATCATCTTCGTCCTGCTCTTCCTGACTCAGCGCACTGTTTACGACAATACTGTCCGCATCTCGTTGTGCGATTTTATCGGCGACGCTCGCGGGAATAATCGCATATTCACATTCACCGCTGTTATTGATAACCAGACGCGCAATCGCGAGACGCCCATTAATCAGTTGTGTCTGGGTAAGCTTATCCACGTCTATTTTTTTGATGACGTTATTATCGGTGAAGTTAAAACCAATATCGCCTTTAGATACATTGATTCTATTCATTTCAATAAGTTGCTTAACCTGAGCTTTAAACTCTTTCGCTAAAACCGCTTGTTTTTGCTGTTCACTGAGTTGTTTATCACGCTCAAGTTGCGCCTTTTTATTTTCTTCCACCGCTTCTCTGGCCTCACGAGCCTGAACGCGTGATTTTTTAGCCGTGCGTTGGACTTTGGCCATTTTTTTGCTGGTCACTAATCCCGCTTGTAGCAGTTGCTCTTGTAAGGTCAGTTTTGCCATTTTCGTCTCTAAACGTGTTAAATAATTTTGCGGATTATACCTGTAATTTTTCAGGCGATACCAGATGGCAGATCTGGCCTGGCGTCACTTTTAGCGACCGCGCGTTGCCTGTAACACGCGCAACATCATGAGCCATATCAGTAAGACATTAAATGGATAATGGTAGCATTATTACGTTTTGACATTTCCTGATGAGGTGGAGAAATAATGGAACTGCTTTTATTAAGTAACTCGACGCTGCCGGGTAAAGCCTGGCTGGAACACGCTCTGCCGCTGATAGCGAATCAGTTGAACGGTCGACGCTCAGCCGTGTTTATTCCGTTTGCCGGCGTCACGCAAACATGGGACGAGTACACGGATAAAACCGCAGAGGTGCTTGCGCCATTAGGGATAAACGTCACAGGGATTCATCGTGTCGCCGATCCGCTTGCGGCGATTGAGAAAGCGGAAATCGTTATTGTCGGCGGCGGAAATACCTTCCAGCTACTGAAAGAATCGCGTGAACGCGGGCTGCTGGCGCCGGTGGCGGACAGGGTAAAACGCGGCGCGCTGTATATCGGCTGGAGCGCGGGCGCCAACCTTGCCTGCCCGACTATCCGCACGACCAACGATATGCCGATCGTCGATCCAAACGGTTTCGACGCGCTGGATCTGTTCCCGCTGCAAATTAATCCTCACTTCACTAACGCCTTGCCGGAGGGTCATAAGGGCGAGACCCGCGAGCAGCATATTCGCGAACTGCTGGTGGTCGCGCCGGAACTGACAGTGATTGGTTTGCCGGAAGGCAACTGGATTCAGGTGAGCAACGGCCAAGCGGTTCTCGGCGGCCCGAATACCACCTGGGTGTTTAAAGCGGGCGAAGAGGCCGTGGCGCTGGAAGCGGGTCATCGCTTTTAATCCCAGGCCACATTGAATGCCGAATGGCGGGCCTACGCGCATGTTTTCCGTAGGCCGGAAGACGTTTACACCGCCATCCGGCATTTCACTTAATACTCGCCCCGTTCCTCGTCCTGATCCGGCTGTTCCAGTACGCTATAGGCGACCGAACAGAACAGTGAGTTAAGACGCTTCATATCGCCCAGCAGCCCTAAATGGAGCGAGCTGGTTTCAATACTTTGCACGTTCTGCTGGTGCAGGCGGTCGACATGCGCATGTGAGCATCGGCGATTAAGTATACGGAAGCGATGTTTACTGCGGCGCAACCGACGGGCGCTGGTGACATCGCCGGAGAAAAAGACCGACATCGCCAGTTGCAGATTACTGAGCAGTTGATCGTAAAGCGCATCCAGCTCTTTCAATCCTTCTTCTGAAAATGCCCGACGCGCCGCCAGCGACTTGTCGGCAATCTCACTGCCCATTCGCTCGATAATATCCGACGCCTGTTCGAGGTTCAGGGCCATCTCAATAATCTCCGCCCACCGGCGGGACTCCTCCGCCGCCAGCTCGTCTTTCGGCATTCGCGCCAGATAAAGCTTAATCGCGGTGTAGAGCACGTTAACGTCATCCGCCAGCTTGCGCAGCGCTTTCTCTTCACGCGGTTCGCCGTGCATGACCTTTTTTAGCCCTTCCATCATCTGTTCCATCGCATCGCCAATGCGCAACACCTCACGGGCAGCATTAGCCAGCGCCAGCGTTGGCGTATCCAGCGCGCTGACATCCAGATGTTTCGGCTTCAGATGGGTATCCAGTTCAGGCTCATCACGAATAATTCGTTTACAAAAACGCGCCATCAGCTCGGCAAATGGCACCATCGCCAGGCAGCGCACCAGGTTATAGAAAACGTGGAAATAGATCACCAGCTCTGATTTCGGTAGCGGTAGCTCATCCATCAAATTCGCCAGCGGATGGACAAACGGCAGGATGACCAGGCTGCCGATCAATTTGAACAATAGGCTGCCGAGCGCTACGCGACGCGCGGCAGCATTGGCGGCGCTGTTGTTGAGCATCGCCAACAGGCCCGATCCCAGATTGGCGCCGATGACCAGGCACAACGCCACCGGGAACGATATAATCCCCGCCGCCGTCAGGGTCGCCGTCAGCAACACCGCCGCCAGGCTGGAATAACTGATAATAGCGAACATCGCGCCAATCAGCGCATCCAGCATAATGTCGCCCGTCAGCGACGCGAAAATGACCTGCACGCCATTAGCTTGAGTGATCGGCGTCACTGCCTGCACAATCAGCTCCAGCGCCAGTAGAATCAGGCCAAGCCCGATACCGACGCGACCCAGCTGCCCGGCGCGGGACTGCTTACGTCCCAAAAAGAAAATCACGCCAATAAAAATCAGCAGCGGCGATAGCCACGACAAATCAAAGGTGAGAATACGCGCCATTAGCGCAGTACCCACATCGGCGCCCAGCACAATCACCAGAGCTGGCGTCAGGGCGACAAGATCCTGGGCGACAAACGACGTTACCAATAAAGTGGTGGCGTTACTGCTTTGTACCAGCGCGGTAACACCGATACCCGCACAAAAGGCGAGCGGTTTCTTTTCCACGCTGCGGCTGAGGACAGTGCGTAGACGCGCGCCAAACACGCGCATTACGCCAGTACGAACGATATGTGTTCCCCATACCAACAGCGCAACGGCAGAAAGTAGATGGAGCAAAGTTAACACGGCGTCAGGTTCTCCTTATCGTTATACGTTTTCCTGAAGCTCACTTGCGATAAATTGCCTGATGGCGCACAGCGTTAAGGCCTGGTGGCGTTGCACGCCACCAGGCTTACCATACATGCTGGATAAGGCGTTTACGCCGCCATCCGGCAAATTCAGCGTAGAGCCTTCCTTCAGTATAAGGGTTTAATTGTAAGAAAGAGACAAGGCACCCAATGAGTGCCTTGTATGTTGTAAGGAAAAGTGACGATTTTATGAATCAGTCCGCATCGTAACCCAGGTTCGGCGCGAGCCACCGCTCAACGTCCTCAACGCTCATTCCTTTACGGAAAGCATAATCTGTCACCTGATCGCGTTGGATCTGCGCTACCGCGAAGTATTTGCTCTCAGGATGGCTGAAGTACCAGCCGGAGACCGACGCGCCAGGCCACATGGCGAAAGATTCGGTGAGCTTCATCCCGGTGTGTTTTTCGACATCCAGTAGCTGCCAGATAGTGCCTTTTTCGGTATGTTCCGGGCAGGCAGGATAACCCGGCGCCGGGCGAATCCCCTGGTAGTTTTCGCGGATTAATTCGTCGTTACTCAGGCTCTCGTTCGGCGCATATCCCCAGTAAACCTTACGTACACGCTCATGCAGATACTCGGCAAACGCTTCCGCCAGACGGTCGGCAATCGCTTTCACCATGATCTTGTTATAGTCGTCGTGTTGCGCTTCGAAGGCGTCCGCCAGCGCATCCTCCTTCAGACCGCCGGTCACCGCGAAAGCACCGATGTAGTCCGCTTTGCCGCTCAGTTTCGGCGCGACAAAATCCGCCAGACAGTAGTTAGCAAAACCAACTTTCTCGGTCTGCTGGCGCAGGTGGTGGCTGACCGTCAGAACATGAGTACTGGTTTCGTCGCGATAGATTTCGATGTCGTCACCCACACGGTTCGCCGGGAACAGGCCCACCACGCCACGCGGATTCAACAGTTTCTCGGCGCTCAGTTTATCCAGCATATCATTGGCGTCTTTAAACAGACGCTGCGCCTCAACGCCCACCACCTCATCTTCCAGAATGCGCGGGTATTTGCCGGCCAGCGACCAGGTCATAAAGAACGGCGTCCAGTCGATGTAGTTGCGCAGCGTTTCGATGCTGGCTTCCACCTCCTGCACGCCCAGACGGTGGGCTACCGGCGGGGTGTAGCGTTCCCAATCAAATGCCAGATCATTATCGCGCGCCGCTTCCAGCGTGACCGGCGGCGTGCGCGGTTTTTTGCGGGCGTGCTGAATACGCACGGTTTCGTACTCTTTGCGGGTACGGGCGACAAAGTCATCACGCTGGGTGTCGGAGAGTAGCGCCGCCACCACGCCCACGGTACGCGAAGCATTCTGCACGTAGACCGTCGGACCGCTGTAGTTCTGCTCGATTTTCACCGCCGTATGCGCTTTCGAAGTGGTTGCGCCGCCGATCAGTAGCGGGATAGTAAAGCCCTGACGCTCCATCTCTTTCGCCACGTTGACCATTTCGTCCAGCGACGGGGTGATAAGCCCGGAAAGACCAATCAGATCGGCATTCACTTCACGCGCCGTTCTGAGGATTTTCTCCGCTGGCACCATCACGCCAAGATCGACGATTTCGTAGTTGTTGCATTGCAGCACCACGCCGACAATGTTCTTGCCAATGTCGTGCACATCGCCCTTCACGGTGGCAATCACCATCTTGCCGTTGCTGGAGCCTTTTTCTTTGCTGGCTTCAATAAACGGCTCCAGGTAGGCCACCGCTTGTTTCATCACGCGAGCGGATTTCACCACCTGCGGCAGGAACATTTTCCCTTCGCCGAACAGGTCGCCGACCACGTTCATGCCGTCCATCAGCGGCCCTTCAATCACCTCAATCGGGCGGGCGGCCTGCTGACGGGCTTCTTCGGTATCCTGTTCGATAAACTCGGTAATGCCTTTCACCAGCGAGTATTCGAGACGCTTTTTCACGTCCCAGCTACGCCATTCCGCCTGCTGGGCACTGGCAGCCTCGTCGGTTTTGCTGCCGCGATATTTCTCCGCCAAATCCAGCAAACGCTCGGTGCCGTCATCGCGACGGTTAAGAATGACATCTTCAACTGCATCGCGCAGTTCGGCAGGCAGGTTGTCATAAATCGCCAGTTGCCCGGCGTTGACGATGCCCATGTCCATGCCGTTGCGGATGGCGTAGTAGAGGAATACCGCGTGGATAGCCTCACGTACCGGGTCGTTGCCGCGAAACGAGAAGGACACGTTAGACACGCCGCCGGAGATCAGCGCGTGCGGCAGCTCGCGTTTGATGTCTTCACAAGCGCCGATAAAGTCCTGCGCGTAGTTGTTGTGCTCTTCAATACCGGTGGCGACGGCGAAGATATTCGGGTCGAAGATGATGTCTTCCGGCGGAAAGCCTACCTCTTCGAGCAAAATTTTGTAAGCGCGGCGGCAAATCTCGATTTTACGTTCGCGGGTGTCGGCCTGCCCCTGCTCATCAAAAGCCATCACCACCACTGCGGCGCCGTAGCGACGTAGCAACTTCGCATGATGAATAAAGGCTTCCACGCCCTCTTTCATCGAAATAGAGTTGACGATGCCTTTACCCTGAATGCACTTCAGCCCTTTTTCGATAACCTCCCATTTGGAGGAGTCAATCATGATTGGTACACGGGCAATGTCCGGCTCACCGGCAATCAGGCTGAGGAAACGCACCATCGCCGCTTCGGCGTCGAGCATCCCCTCATCCATATTGATATCAATAATCTGCGCGCCGCTTTCGACCTGCTGACGGGCGACATCCAGCGCTTCGCTGTATTTCTCTTCTTTGATCAAGCGTTTAAATTTGGCCGAGCCGGTGACGTTAGTACGTTCGCCGACGTTGACAAACAGGCTATCGTCACCAATGTTCAGCGGCTCCAGGCCGGAAAGGCGGCAGGCCACCGGGATATCCGGCAGCTGGCGCGGCGACAAACCGGCAACGGCGCGGCTCATCGCCGCAATATGCTCCGGCGTGGTGCCGCAGCAGCCGCCAACGATATTCAGGAAGCCCGCTTCCGCCCATTCGCGAATCTGTTTCGCCATGGTGTCGGCGTCGAGGTCGTACTCGCCGAAAGCGTTCGGCAGGCCGGCGTTCGGGTGCGCGGTGACGTAGCATTCGGCAATCCGCGACAGTTCCTGGACGTACTGGCGCAGTTCATCTGGCCCCAGCGCGCAGTTAAGGCCAAAAGTGAGCGCCTCGGCGTGGCGCAGCGAGTTATAAAAGGCTTCGGTCGTCTGGCCGGAAAGCGTACGGCCAGAGGCGTCGGTGATGGTGCCGGAAATCATGATCGGCAGATCAACGCCCAGCGCTTCAAACTCTTCTTTCACCGCAAACACCGCCGCTTTGGCGTTGAGGGTGTCGAAGACAGTTTCAATCAGGATCAGGTCCGCCCCGCCTTCCACCAGCGCTTTGGTGGATTCACGGTAGGCCGCCACCAGCTGATCGAAGGTGATATTACGAAACGCCGGGTCGTTGACGTCCGGCGAAATGGAGGCCGTGCGGTTAGTTGGACCAAGCACGCCCGCAACAAAGCGTGGTTTTTCTGGTGTTCGCGCCGTCCATTCATCGGCGCAGGCGCGCGCCAGTTTGGCCGCCGCATAGTTAATTTCCGCCGACAGGGATTCCATCCGGTAATCCGCCATCGCAATGGTTGTCGAGTTAAAGGTGTTGGTTTCGATGATATCCGCGCCAGCCTCAAAGTAGGCGTTGTGGATAGCGGCGATCACCTCCGGCTTGCTGAGGACCAGCAGGTCATTGTTGCCTTTCAGGTCGCAGGGCCAGTCGGCAAAGCGCTCCCCGCGGAAATCTTCTTCATGTAGACGATAGCTCTGGATCATGGTGCCCATACCGCCGTCCAGCACCAGAATACGTTCATTTAACTGCGCACGCAGTTGTTCAACTTTGCTGCTCACACTCGCTCCCGACAACGCTCCACGTAACGAGCCATACTGGCACAAAGCGTGCTGGCGGAAAAGAGAACAACGGGCAACATGAGACATGTTCAGCTTGCCACCCACTTCTGTCGCTTTGCCGGATGGCGGCGCAAGCGCCTTATCAGTCTACAAATTACTTTGGCGGCTCCCAAAGCGTAGGCCTGATAAGCGCAGCGCCATCGGGCATCCTGTGATGTCACTCATCCGATCAGTTCAGGAACTCTTGCATTATAATTGAATAAAACGAAAATGATTTCCACGATACAGAAAAAGGAGTCTGCCATGGTTGCCCCTGTTCCCGCAAAACGCGGGAGAAAACCTGCCGCTACCACTGCACCCGTAACCGGGCAGGTTCAGTCTTTAACTCGCGGTCTGAAGCTGCTGGAGTGGATTGCCGAGTCCAACGGCAGCGTCGCGCTGACCGAACTGGCGCAACAGGCGGGTTTGCCTAATTCCACGACTCACCGTCTACTCACCACCATGCAGCAACAGGGTTTTGTCCGCCAGGTTGGTGAGCTGGGCCACTGGGCCGTAGGCGCACACGCGTTTATCGTCGGTAGCAGCTTCTTACAGAGCCGTAATCTGCTGGCGATTGTCCATCCGATTTTGCGCAAGCTGATGGAGGACTCCGGCGAAACGGTAAACCTTGCCGTACTCGACCAGAGCGACCATCAGGCTATTATTATCGACCAGGTGCAGTGCACACAATTGATGCGCATGTCCGCCCCTATTGGCGGCAAGCTGCCCATGCACGCCTCTGGCGCGGGCAAGGCGTTTTTATCACAGCTCAGTGAGGAACAGGTTACCAGTCTGCTGCACCGCAAGGGGTTGCACGCTTATACCCATGCGACGCTGGTGTCGCCGCTGCATCTGAAAGATGACCTCGCCCAAACACGCAAGCGCGGCTATTCCTTTGACGACGAAGAACATGCGCTCGGTCTGCGCTGCGTGGCCTCGTGTATTTATGACGAACACCGCGAACCGTTTGCGGCCCTCTCTATTTCCGGCCCCTGCTCACGCATTACCGACGATCGCGTCACCGAACTTGGCGCCATGGTGATTAAAGCGGCGAAAGAGGTGACGCTGGCCTATGGTGGGTTTAGATAAGCAAGGGTTGGAACTGATTTGTAGGCCTGATAAGCGCAGCGCCATCAGGCACGGCGTACATTGCCGGATGGCGGCGCAAAGGCCTTATCCGGCCTACGGTCGGTTTCATAACGCACGCTAAAGCGCTGGCGGCGACGATAGGCATACACATCTTCTACATGCCCTTCTTTAATACGCGTCTGTAGCGCGCGCCAGTAATCGGCGCGAAACAGGTCGGCATGCATCTCTTCAAACAATGGCCCGATACGCGGATCGGCACACAGCCAGTGGCGAAACTCCTCCGGGAAAACATCACCCGGCGAGACGCTATACCAGGGTTCGCTGGCCAGTTCGTCTTCCGGATAACGCGCTGGCGGAATATCGCGGAAATTCACTTCCGTCATGTAGCAAATTTCATCGTAGTCGTAGAACACCACGCGACCATGACGGGTAACGCCAAAGTTTTTAAACAACATATCGCCGGGGAAAATATTAGCGGCGGCAAGCTGGCGAATCGCATTACCATATTCTTCTATCGCATCGCGCAACTGCTGGCCTTCTACCTGTTCCAGCCAGATATTGAGCGGCACCATGCGACGTTCAATATAGAGATGGCGAATGACGATATGTTCCCCAAGATCGGTAATCTTCTCTGGCGCTTCTTGTCGTAACAGCGCCATCAGCGCCGGATCGATTTGCCGTTTATCCAGTACGAAATTCTCAAACTCCTGGGTATCCGCCATACGACCGACGCGATCATGCTCTTTTACCAGTTGATAACAGGCACGCACATGGGCGGCAGACATCTCTTTCTGCGGGGCGAATTTGTCTTTAATGATTTTAAATACCCGGTCGAAGCCTGGCAGGGTAAATACCAGCATCACCATGCCGCGGATTCCAGGCGCCTCAATGAATTTCTCATCGCTTTCAGCCAGATAACATAAATATTCGCGGTAGCTTTCGGTTTTCGCATGTTTCTGGCAGCCAATCGCCATATACAGTTCGGCAGTGGTTTTACCCGGCAGGATTTCACGCAACCACTCAACCAGCGCGGCAGGCAGCGGCGCATACACCATAAAATAAGAGCGGGCAAAACCAAACACAATGCTCGCTTCTGCCGTGGTGGTCAGGCAGGTATCGACAAACAGTTCCCCCTCATCAGTGCGATGAATCGGCAATAAAAACGGCAGCGTACCGTCAGGTGTGGTTAATTTACCTACCAGCCAGGCCGCTTTATTACGGTAAAACAACTCGTTCGCCACCTGGACATGGCAGCGAGGTAGCGCGTCCTCGCCCAGTGTTTCAGTCAGGTGCGCGATAATATAGCGGATATCCCGGCTTTTATTCTGCCAGGGTAGACACAGCGGTAAGTCACTGAGTATGCGCATCAACAGCGGCTCCCAACCGTGATCGGGAAAGAAGTCTTTGGCCAGCGGGCGCGGGATAGTACGGAAGCGACGCTCCGGTTGCGAACTGAAAATAAACAACCGCTCGGGTGTTAACGAGCGGTGGTCAAATAACCGGCAATAAACGGAGTTGAAAAAGCTCTCCGCAATCTCGAAGCGCGGGTAATCCGGCAACAGCCGGGTGTAATGCTCTTTAACGCGTAAAAGGAAATCCGCGTCGGTACTTTTGCCATCGGTAATACAGC
The DNA here is from genome assembly GCF_039650795.1 of Salmonella sp. K21076. Lineage (NCBI taxonomy): Bacteria > Pseudomonadati > Pseudomonadota > Gammaproteobacteria > Enterobacterales > Enterobacteriaceae > Salmonella > Salmonella sp. K21076. The sequence goes on along the minus strand of NZ_JBCLYA010000048.1, from coordinate 5,436 downwards.
GCAGTTGCTCCACCACCAGACCCACATGATGATCATAGAGGTGGATACGGCTTTTCATCGCCTGCTGGACGGCGTGCCAGTCGGCCTGTTCAAAACGCTGCTGCGCGCCGGAAGTCACTTCCAGAAATCGACCATACTGCGCGTCAAAGCCTTGCAGGATGGTTTGAGCAATCAGTAATTCCAGGCCACGCGGCATTTTTTCCCTCATCCGGCACCACATCATGCCGGATGGCGCGTTCGCTTATCCGGCCTACGCTATCTGTAGGCCCGGTAAGCGCAGCGCCACCGGGCATCAATCAAAACTGCGATTCTTCGGTGGAACCCGTTAACGCGGTAACGGATGACGCGCCGCCCTGAATAATGGTGGTGACTTTGTCGAAGTAACCAGTACCCACTTCCTGCTGGTGGGAAACAAAGGTGTAACCGTCTTTCGCTGCGGCGAACTCGGGTTGTTGAACCTTCTCAACATAGTGTTTCATGCCCTCACCCTGAGCGTATGCATGCGCCAGGTCGAACATGTTGAACCACATGCTGTGGATGCCCGCCAGGGTAATAAACTGGTATTTGTAACCCATGTCCGACAACTGCTGCTGGAAGCTGGCAATGGTCTTGTCGTCCAGATTCTTCTGCCAGTTGAAGGATGGCGAACAGTTATAGGCCAGCAGTTTGCCCGGATACTTCGCGTGGATAGCATCGGCAAAACGACGCGCCAGTTCGAGATCCGGCGTAGAAGTTTCGCACCATACCAGATCGGCATACGGGGCATACGCCAGACCGCGGCTGATCGCCTGCTCAATGCCCGCATGGGTGCGGTAAAAACCTTCGCTGGTGCGTTCGCCGGTAATAAAACCGCTGTCATAGGGATCGCAGTCGGAGGTGATCAGATCTGCCGCATCCGCATCGGTACGCGCAATCACCAGCGTCGGGACGCCCATCACATCAGCGGCCAGACGCGCAGCAACCAGTTTCTGAATCGCCTCCTGCGTGGGGACCAGCACCTTGCCGCCCATATGGCCGCATTTCTTCACCGACGCCAGCTGATCTTCGAAGTGAACGGCCGCTGCACCGGCTTCAATCATCGATTTCATCAGTTCGAAGGCATTCAGAACGCCGCCAAAACCGGCTTCCGCATCAGCAACGATCGGCAGGAAGTAATCCACATAGCGCGGATCGTTGGGTTCAATACCGGATGCCCACTGGATCTGATCTGCACGACGGAAAGTGTTGTTGATCCGATCCACTACCGCCGGAACAGAGTTTGCCGGGTACAACGATTGATCCGGATACATGCTGGATGCCAGGTTGGCATCTGCCACCACCTGCCAGCCTGAAAGATAAATCGCCTCAATACCGGCTTTCGCCTGCTGCAGCGCCTGACCGCCAGTCAGCGCGCCCAGGCTGTTGATATAGCCTTTTTTCGCTTCACCGTGCAACAGCCGCCACATTTTCGCGGCGCCGAGCTGCGCCAGCGTGCATTCCGGGTTAACCGAGCCGCGTAATTTCACCACCTCCTCCGCGCTGTACGGGCGGGTGATGCCTTCCCAGCGCGGTTGTGTCCACTCTTTCTGTAATTCTTCGATTTGTTGAGTACGGGTTTTCATGTGCAGATGCTCCATATTGTTATGTGGTGAATTAAGCCAGTAAGCGATAGCCCGGCAGGGTGAGGAAGTCGATTAAGTCATCTGATGTGGTGATTTGCTCCATCAGACGTGCGGCATCGTCGAAGCGCCCGCTGCTGTAGCGGTGCTCGCCCAGTTCGTCCTGGATTACCCGCATCTCTTCCGCCAACATTTCGCGGAAAAGCGCTTTCGTTACGGGTTTTCCATTGCTCAGTGTTTTCTCATGGTGAATCCACTGCCAGATAGAGGTTCGTGAGATTTCCGCCGTCGCGGCATCCTCCATCAGACCGTAAATCGGTACACAGCCATTGCCGGGGATCCACGCTTCAATGTACTGCACTGCCACGCGAATATTGGCGCGCATTCCCGCTTCTGTGCGTTCGCCTTCACATGGCTCCAGTAACTGCTCAGCGGTAATCGGCGCATCTTCATCACGGGTAATGAACAGCTGATTTTTGTACTCGCCCAGTACCTCGTTAAAGACGGCCATTGCCGTATCCGCCAACCCGGGATGCGCAATCCACGTGCCGTCGTGGCCGTTGTTCGCTTCCAGCGCTTTATCCGCTTTCACTTTGGCAAGGACCTGATTATTGCGTTCAACGTCTTTGCTCGGGATAAACGCCGCCATACCGCCCATCGCGAACGCGCCGCGCTTGTGACAGGTTTTGATCAGCAGGCGCGAGTAGGCACTCAGAAACGGTTTGTCCATCGTTACCACCTGCCTGTCCGGCAGGACGCGATCCGGGTGATTTTTCAACGTTTTGATATAGCTGAAAATATAATCCCAGCGACCACAGTTGAGACCGACGATATGATCACGCAACGCATGAAGAATCTCATCCATCTGGAAAACAGCAGGCAGCGTTTCAATCAACAGGGTCGCTTTGATCGTACCGCGCGGTAGATTGAAGCGGTCTTCGGCGTAGCTGAAAACTTCACTCCACCAGGCTGCCTCCTGCCAGGCTTGCGTTTTCGGCAGGTAAAAATACGGGCCGCTACCTTTAGCGAGCAGCGCTTTGTAGTTGTGGAAAAAGTACAGAGCAAAATCAAACAGGCTGCCGGGAATGGCTTCCCCCCGCCAGGTAACATGTTTTTCTGGCAGATGTAGACCGCGTACACGACAAATCAATACGGCCGGATCGGGCTTGAGCTGATAGATTTTTCCGGCTTCGTTGGTATAGCTAATGGTGCCGTTCACCGCATCACGCAGGTTGATTTGACCATCAATAACTTTATTCCAGTCCGGCGCCAGCGAGTCTTCAAAATCCGCCATAAACACTTTCACATTTGCGTTCAGGGCATTAATCACCATTTTACGTTCAACCGGCCCGGTAATTTCTACTCGGCGATCCTGTAAATCCGCCGGAATACCACGAATCTGCCAATTACTTTCTCTAATGGAAGTGGTTTCCGAAATAAAATCAGGCAACTTACCGTTATCAATATCCTGCTGTTGCTGGATACGTGCAGCCAGGAGTTTATTGCGTTTTGGCGTAAAACGGGTGACTAACTCCGTCAAAAACTCGACTGCCTCAGCGGTCAGGACTTGCTTTTCCAGCTCGCCTTGCGGCCTGGTAAAGGTTAATTCATCAGTTGTGGTTGCCTGTGGATTCATCATGCAGCTCCTCGTTGTTGATCCAGATACATCCCCAATGCGAACGAAGGATCACTGTGCGCTTTTCGTTCAACACAACTAAGACTACTCAATTAAATTTCAAAATCAAAAACAATTTCCATTTTTAATTTAATTACACATTAACCTATTGATAACAATATAAATTAAATTTAATTACATGATGAGGTGCGTTTCGGAAATAAAAAAGGCACCCGAAGGTGCCTGATTCAACATGCTGAAACGCTTTAGGATTGTCAGAAGCAGAAGATTAATCCAGGGTTGGATTCATGTGACGCAGATCATATGGCGTAATCTGGTAGACATAATAGTTGAGCCAGTTAGTAAACAGTAAATTGCCGTGGCTGCGCCAGGTTGTGCGCGGTATGCTTTGCGGATCGTTTTTCGGGAAATAGTTGTACGGAATCTCCGGATTTAACCCGGCCTCAACGTCACGAAAATATTCCCCCGCTAACGTATGAGCGTCATATTCAGGATGACCGGTGACAAACGCAATACGTTTATCTTTGCTGGCAAACAGGTACGCATCCCCTTCTTCTGTTTCGGCCAGAATTTCAAGATCCGTATAATCCCGTATTAGCGCCGCCGGGAAATCGGCATAGCGTGAGTGTGGCGCAAGAAACGAATCATCAAAACCACGCGTTAACAGAGCATGTGGATGAAGAATGTGATGTTCATAGACGCCGGAAAGTTTATCTGTACGGGTCTGCTTAGGGATACCATAAAGAATATTGAGTGCGGCCTGAACGGCCCAACAGACAAATAGCGTCGAAGTAACGTGATCTTTCGCCCATTCCAGCACCTGCCTAATCTGCGGCCAGTAAGCCACGTCATTAAACTCCACCAGACCCAGCGGCGCTCCGGTCACGATAAGCCCATCAAAGTTCTGATCGCAGATATCGTCGAAGTTACAGTAAAAGTTGTTCAGATGCTCGGCTGGCGTGTTCCTCGACTCGCGGGCATCTATCCGCAGTAGTTGAATATCGACCTGCAATGGCGAGTTCGATAGCAAACGCAGAAACTGATTTTCCGTTTCAATCTTCTTCGGCATCAGGTTAAGGATAAGTACCTTTAGCGGGCGAATTTCCTGACCTGATGCGCGAGAAGTCGTCATGACGAAGACATTCTCCTCACGTAAAAAATTGACGGCGGGTAGCTCGTCCAGCACGCGAATCGGCATAACCTGATAACCTCACGATATACGTTTAAACGTTTAGACATCCAGATAGCTGAAGATACTCAGAAATCAGGCGAATGTCGAGTCTGCAAGTTCAAGGTGAGAAAGTTTCACGACAGCATTTGCATTAGAATAGAAGTAAGCAAAAAAGGAGTGAAGATGATGATTAACATTCGTCGTTCAAGGCGTGAGGAAGGGGAAAAACTGATTGCGATCTGGCGTCGCTCAGTCGATGCCACGCACGATTTTCTGTCAAACGCTTATCGGGCCGAACTGGAAGAACTGGTGAGCGATTTTCTGCCAGAAGCGCCACTATGGGTTGCCGTGACCGATCAGGATGAGCCGGTAGGGTTTATGCTGCTTACCGGTGAGCATATGGATGCTCTGTTTATCGATCCGGACGTGCGTGGTCAGGGTATCGGTAAGATGCTGGTTGAACATGCGTTAACACTGGCGCCGGGATTGACAACCAATGTTAACGAGCAAAATACACAAGCTGTTGGATTTTATAAGAAAATGGGATTCAAGGTGACGGGACGTTCGGAGGTCGACGATCTTGGGAAACCGTATCCATTGTTGAATTTAATTTATCCGTGAGTAGTGGCGCTGCCTGATAAGTGCATGCAGGCCGGATAAGGCGAAGCCGCCATCCGGCGGTGCAGGTTGCCTGATGGCGCTGCGCTTATCAGGCCTACATTTTTATCAGTTACCACACACGCAAAAAAGCCCGTCCGTCAGGATGGGCTTCTTCACTTGTCTGATGCCTGGCAGTTTATGGCGGGCGTGCTGCCCGCCACCCTACGGGCCGTTACTGCGCAACGTTCAAATCCGCTCCCGGCGGATTTGTCCTCCTCAGGAGAGTGCTCACCGGCAGACCACAGATAAAACAAAAGGCCCAGTCTTTCGACTGAGCCTTTTGCTTAATTTGATGCCTGGCAGTTCCCTACTCTCGCATGGGGAGACCCCACACTACCATCGGCGCTACGGCGTTTCACTTCTGAGTTCGG